>DXBL01000114.1 GCA_019116555.1 Candidatus Pseudomonas excrementavium | reverse complement strand
GGCGGTGGGCCGTCGGGGAAGACGTGACCCAGGTGGCTGTCACAGCGGGCGCAGAGCACTTCGGTGCGATGCATGCCGTGACTGTAGTCTTCCGTGGTAGTAACGGCATCCTCGCTCACCGGCGCGTAGTAGCTGGGCCAGCCGCAGCCGGCGTCGAACTGGGTATCGGTGTCGAACAGCGGCGCATCGCAGCAGACGCAGTGGTACTGGCCGGGTTCACCCTTGAGGTGATAGGCGCCGGAAAATGGCCGTTCGGTACCCTTGAGTCGACACACCTGATACTGCGCGTCGTCCAACTGGTCGCGCCAGGCGTCATCCGACTTGATTACTTTGTCCATATTTCCTCCGCAAGATTGTGCGTTCGGGCTTTCTTCGCCGGAACCGCAGTCGTATGATGCTCGCTTTGCTTTCGCGATCAAAGCCCCCTAGCCACTCGATGATTTACAGGTAAGTATCATGCAGGTTAGCAAGTCCAACAAATTGGCCAATGTCTGCTACGACATTCGCGGGCCCGTCCTGCGCCATGCCAAACGCCTCGAAGAGGAAGGTCACCGGATTCTCAAGCTGAACATCGGCAACCCGGCACCCTTCGGTTTCGAAGCGCCCGAGGAAATCCTCCAGGACGTGATTCTCAACCTGCCCACTGCCCAGGGCTACAGTGATTCGAAAGGGCTGTTCTCGGCGCGCAAGGCGGTGATGCATTACTGCCAGACCAAGAACATCCAGGGCGTTGGCATCGAGGACATCTACCTCGGTAACGGCGTGTCCGAGCTGATCGTGATGGCCATGCAGGCGCTGCTGAACAATGGCGACGAAGTGCTGATCCCGGCGCCGGATTACCCGCTGTGGACGGCCTCGGTCAGCCTGTCCGGTGGCAAACCGGTGCACTACCTGTGCGATGAGCAGTCGGACTGGTATCCGGATATCCAGGATATCCGCAGCAAGATCACCCCCAATACCAAGGCGTTGGTGCTGATCAACCCGAACAACCCGACCGGTTCGGTATACCCGCGCGAGGTGCTGGAGCAACTGGCCGAGGTCGCCCGCGAGCACAAGCTGCTGGTACTGGCCGACGAAATCTACGACAAGATCCTGTATGACGGCGCCGTGCACGACTCCTTTGCCGCTGTGGCTCCGGATCTGCTGTGCCTGACCTTCAACGGTCTGTCGAAATCCTACCGGGTGGCGGGTTTCCGTTCCGGCTGGATGATCATCAGCGGGCCGAAGCAGCGCGCCGCCAGTTATATCGAGGGGCTGGAGATCCTGTCCTCCATGCGCCTGTGCGCCAACGTACCCTCGCAGCATGCGATCCAGACGGCGCTGGGTGGCTATCAGAGCATCAACGACCTGATCCTGCCCGGCGGTCGCCTGCTGGAACAGCGCGATACCGCCTGGGAGCTGCTCAATGACATTCCCGGCGTGAGCTGCACCAAGCCCAAGGGCGCGCTCTATCTGTTCCCGAAGCTGGATCCGAAGATGTACCCGATCCACAACGACGAAAAGATGGTGCTGGACCTGTTGCTGCAAGAGAAGATCCTCATCGTCCAGGGCACCGCCTTCAACTGGCCCTGGCCGGACCACTTCCGCATCGTCTCCCTGCCTCGCAAGGACGATCTGGAAATGGCCATCGGGCGGATTGCCAACTTCCTGCACGGGTATCGGCAGTAACGGAAGTTATCTCGTGGGGGCCGCTTTCTGTGTGGGAGCGGCCTTGGCCGCGAAGCCTTTCTGTCAGGCCCATTCGCGGGCAAGCCCGCTCCCACATATATCTCCCACAACTGTCTATACGCCGCTGCCTTTCCATGAGCCAATCTGCGAGCTGCTTTTTCTGTGGGGCTGCTTTTTCTGTGGGAGCGGCCTCGGCCGCGAAGCCTTTCCGCCAGCCCCCTTCGCGGGCAAGCCCGCTCCCACCTATCGAGCCCACCCCGACACGCTTTGATACAGACTGCCGATTGAATCCCGACCGGCCAACCCCAAATATACGCGTAGCTGTTTAGCCTTAGGAGTTTCACTTAAATGATGCGTATTGTGCTTTTCCTGGCAACCAACCTTGCCATTTTGCTGGTTGCCAGCGTCACCCTGAGCTTGCTGGGTGTCGGTAGCGTGCATGACGGTCAGGGCGGAATGAACCTGACATCGCTGTTGATCTTCTGTGCGGTCTTCGGTTTTGCCGGTTCCTTTATCTCCCTGTTCCTGTCCAAATGGATGGCCAAGCGCGGCACGGGTACCCGGGTCATCACCCAACCGCAGACCCGCCAGGAGCAGTGGCTGGTCGACACCGTCGCCGAACTGGCGCGCGATGCCAATATCGGTATGCCGGAGGTGGGTATCTTCCCGTCGCGGGCGTCCAACGCCTTTGCCACCGGCTGGAACAAGAACGCCTCCCTGGTGGCGGTCTCCGAAGGGATGCTGCAGCGCTTCAGCCCCAACGAAATCCGTGCGGTCATGGCCCACGAGATCGGCCACGTGGCCAATGGCGACATGGTGACCCTGACCCTGATCCAGGGCGTGGTGAACACCTTCGTGATGTTCTTTGCGCGCATCATCGGTAACTTCGTCGACCGGGCGGTGTTCCGCAACGAGGGCGAAGGTCCGGGAATCGGCTATTTCATCTCGACCATTGTCGCCGAGTTGGTATTGGGTATCCTGGCCAGCATCATCGTGATGTGGTTCTCGCGCCAGCGCGAATTCCGCGCCGATGCGGCTGCCGCGCAGCTCACCGGCAGCGGCAACATGATTGCCGCCCTGGAGCGCCTGCGGGCCGAACAGGGTATCCCGGTGGAAATGCCCGGCGAAATGACCGCCTTCGGCATCAACGGCAACCTCAAGAATGGCCTCGCCGGCCTGCTGATGACCCACCCGCCCCTGGAGCAGCGCATCGCCGCACTGCGCGCCGGGAATTATCGCTGAGGTTTGTTGCACCAGCCATTCCGTGTGGGAGCGGTCTTGACCGCGAAGGTTTTCTGCAAGCCTGTTCGCGGGCCAGCCCGCTCCCACAATGGGCTCTCAGGTCCACGATCAGCCCCTTGCAAGCTGTTCCCCCCTCGATTACTTCTCCCTCCGGGAAACATTCTGTCATCCCGTGGTCACAACCTTGGTCTATGCTTCGTTATGTCAGGCATCGCAGAGTTGCCGACACTACCCGATTAGAACTGATTTGGAGAAGATCATGAGTCTACAGGTACAGCAGAAACAGCGTTCCCTTACCGAAAACCTGCCCCGCCCGTCTCTGCAGGCACGGGGCTTTCTGGTGGACGAGAATGGCCGGGAGATCGCCATTACCGAACGCATGATCCAGCAGGCCTGTGAAGCGCTTGACCAGCAGTGGGTTGCG
>DXBL01000113.1 GCA_019116555.1 Candidatus Pseudomonas excrementavium | reverse complement strand
GCATTGCAGAACACCCTGACCGGTCCCGGTGGGGTGGATGACCAGCGGGAAAACCTGACTGCACGACTGACCAAACTGGAGTCGCGCCTGCTGGCCCAGTTCAACGCCATGGATGCCCTGGTGTCGCAGATGAGCAGCACCAGCTCCTTCCTGACCGCACAACTCGACAGCCTGCCCGGCGTCGTGAAAAAGGACACATAATGAAAAGCCCAATCGATACCTACAAGCAGGTCAACCTGGCGCAGGAAGTCTCCCAATACCGGGCGGTGCAGTTGCTACTGGCCGGTGCTATCGAGCGTCTGAAGCTCGCCCGTCACGCCCAGGCTACTGGCAACCCGGAGCGACGTGGCACGGCAGTAAGCAGCACCATCAGCATCATCGGCGCGCTGCAGGCATCGCTGGACAAGGACCTGGGTGGTGAGATTGCCGAGAATCTGGATGGCCTGTACGACTATATGACCCGCAAGCTGGCCGGGGTGGCGCTGGATGATACGCCGCGGTCGCTGGATGAGGTGCAGCAGTTGCTTGAAGAGATCAAGGAAGGGTGGGATGCGATTGAGCCCAGATAAGGGCTGGTTTTTGAGTGGTGGTGATGGTTTAGCGAACCCCGGCTTTGGCCGGGGTTTGTTGATTTTGGGGGGGGCTTTCAGCGAGCGGCTATCTAATAGCCTGCTTCTTTCTGATGCCGGAAGGCCAGAACATATAGTGTATCGCTGGGTGGGTCATGGCGATAAAGAGCTACATAGCCGGAGTCACCGAAGGGAATTAGTAGCTCACGCAACTCTGGTAGGTCGTCGAATGGTCGGCCAATATCCGGTGTGGTTTCCAGTAGCAGAAGCTGCTGTTCGATGGCCTGGCCGGCCCGGGCGGCTGCCGCTGGCGCTTTTCTGGCCAGGAATAGACGGCAGCGCTCAAGACCTTCCGCTGCGAGCTCTGTGATGATTACTTGTGGCACTCTGGTATCTGTTTTTCGTCATCGGTGCCCCAGGTATTCAACCAGGTGCGCACTTCCTGTCCGGACAGGTGGCGACCTGTTTCCTGGTAGGACTGCCAAGACGCCAGGGCTTCCTGCTTGAAGCGCTCACGGGCTTCCTCACGCTCAACGTACTGTTCGATTGCTTCCTGAATTATGCCTTGGGGTGAGCGGTGTCGCTGATTGGCAAGCTGATGGACGCGGCTTTTCAGCGTGTCGTCAATCTTGATGGATGTTGCCATTGGGAGCCCCTTATCAAATGGGAATACTGGGTGATCTTGATGTTCCCGCATTTCATTATCGTCCAGGGCGATGTGGATGTCGATGAAGTTCAGATTCGTAAAGGATTACTGAGGTGGTGGGATATGGACAGGGGCAATGTGGCAGGGTGTGATGGGGTTGGCAGGTTGATTCTGTCGGCGAGCGGGGGCTCGCCAACCCTGAGGATACTCCAGCTTTCCCTGCTGGAGCGTTATCCATGCTGCCGGAATCAGATCCGGCAATCATTCCCCAAATTGGCTTCGATGATGGCTTTGTCCGCTTCGTCGGTCAGGCCGTCGTGGTTGAAGTCGTACCAGCTGGAGGCACCGCCGCCCTGGTTGGGGTCGGCCCAGTAGGCCCATTCGTCCAGGTCGGTCTGGTCCACGCGTCCGTCGCCGTTGCCATCGCCCGGGCACGGGGTGTTGCTGGTCAGCAGGGTGGTCAGCTGGTCGCGCAGGCTCTGGTAGTTGGCCTGCTGCTCGGCGGTCAGGCTGTTGCCCGCAAGCAGATCCTGGTCGGCGCGGTCGAGTTTCAGCTGGGCCGGGTTGGTGCTTTCGTTTATCTCGTAGAACTCTTCGGTATCGACCAGGCTGTCGGTGGCGCAGTCCAGGCGGCTGATGCGCACCAGTTTGAAATCCTCATTGCGCAGGGCGCTCTGGTGTTGGGGGAACAGCACGGTGGCGGGTTGGTTCTGGCTTGCCAGGTAGTCGTTGACTGCGCAGCAGGAGCTGAAGCCGTTCGGGTCGATGTCGCTGCCGGGGCCGTACCATACGCCGCTCTGGTCTTCGCAGACGCCCTGCTGCGGGAAGATCTGCACACAGGTATTGGCGGCCGGAATGACGCAGGGGGCCGGGGTGGCGGCGCTGATATTGGTGCCCTGTTCGGTGAAGTTGCTGGTGCGGATGCCGGGCTGTTCCGGCTCGGTCAGGTAGGGCATGACCGGTTGGGCGTCCAGCTGTAATCCGCTGGGCAGGCTGCTGGCGTCGATGCCGGCGATCTCATGGAACAGGCTATACAGATCGGTGCTGTTGATCATGTGCGGCACGTCGCGGTCGCTCTGGTTGACCATGGGGCCGGCGACGATCAGCGGTACCCAGACACCTGTCTGGTACAGCGAGCCCTTGGCCCGCAGCGGGTCGAAGGGCAGTTTGACGGTGGGCATGTAGGTACCGTTGTCGCTGGTGATCACTACCACGGTGTTACTGTCGGGGTTGTATGCCAGGCTGCCGTCGTCCTGTTGCAGGGCGATGCCGGTGGTGACCAGCAGGCGGCCGATTTCATGGTCGACGGCCTCCAGCATGTGCTGGGCTACCGCCCGTTGCTGGGCGAAGTCGGCCAGATCGGTTGGCTCTACCGGCAGGATGCCGAGTTCGGTCAGAGAGTCGGCGACGGGGGTGCCGCAACCGACCAGGCTGAGAGTGGCGTCGGGATGGGGCAGCAGACTGGCTGGCGGTGGCTGCAGAGGCGCGTGCAGGGTGGAATAGCCGAGGCTGAGCATCCAGGGTGTGTCGGGCTGCTGTTCGCGGGTCTGTTCGATCCAGTCGATGGCCAGGTTGGTTTCCAGGGTGGTGCGGTAGCCGCGGGCGGCGGGCTGGTCGGCGCTCAATTGCTGGTTGGTGCCATCGGCGTGATTGATCTTCCAGGCACCGGTGTAGTGGCCGTTCTGTACGCTGAAATCCAGCTCGGCATGGCGTGCTGCGCTGTAGGCGCTGCTGCGCGGGTCGAGAATGCCGCCCAGTTCCAGGCAGGTGCGGCCTGGGGTGGGATAGTTGTTCGGATCGGTCATCAGCAGGTGACTGCCGTCAGCATGCCCGCTGGGCAGGTAGCAGACACCGTAGTCGGCGCCGTTGGCGGTATCAGCAGTGGTGTTGGGCACGAAGCCACACTGGTAGGTGCCTTCCGGTGCTACACCGCCGGCGGTGGTGTCGATCGGGTAGGGCGCGCCATCCAGGTAGCCGGCAAAGTAGTCCCAGCCCAGTTCCCGCATGGCGTTGTCACCCAGCGGGTGGTTATGCGGGGCGAGGTCGGAGCCGGTCAGGTGCATCTTGCCGATCAGCGCACTTACGTAGCCGGCTTGCTCGCGTAGCAGTTTAGGCGTGGTCAGGGTGTAGGGCGATACCTGGGAATTGGCCAGATCATTGGAGACGATGGCGTTGCGCACGCCGCTGCGGAATGGGTAGCGGCCATCGAAGAAGGTGGAACGGGTTGGTGAGCAGGTGGGCATCGACCAGGTATTGCGAAAGCGCACCCCAGCCTGGGCGATGGCGTCGATGCTGGCAGTCTGCGCCGGTATCGCGCCGCCATAGCCGAAGCTGTCGAATTGGTCGACGCCGGCGTCATCGATCACGATAAATAGGATGTTGGGTGGAGTGTCCGGGGGCGGGTTGGCATCGGAACTGGAGCTCGAACCGAACTTGCAACCGGTTATTGCCAACAGGCACAGGCCGGCAAAAAGTGTGTTGCGCGTACTCATTATCGATTCCCTGTTATCGGTACCGCAGCCGTTGTCCTCCACCCCGATGCCCGCAGATGGTTATAGAAGGAAAACTAGTAGCCGTTTGCCATGGGGTCAAGTGGCGCAAGGCAAAAAATCCCTCTCAAGTTTCCCATCCGCTGCCGATAACTGAAGTATCTGCAACACATCTTCAGGAAGCTTGTCATATGAATGCCTACGCAATGAAACAGTATCAGACCGTCAATGTTCACGCTCAGGTGACCGAGG
>DXBL01000112.1 GCA_019116555.1 Candidatus Pseudomonas excrementavium | reverse complement strand
GGGTGATGCGGTAGCGGGTCAGACGCTTGCCGGATTCGCCCTGGGCGACGCTGTGGATCAGGCCGTGCACACCCAGATCCGGGCCGGCGTAGGATAAGAATGCCGGTTGATGCAGCAGTCCCTCGATATCCAGATCGGGGCGCTCGCTGACCAGGTCCAGTTCGAAGCTATAGGGCTGGCTGATAGCTTCGGTGCCTTGGAAAGCCAGCACCTTGAAGTCGTGGTCGAGGTGGGGAATGGCGAGGGTGAAGTGAGCGGTATTGGCCGGGGCGAACATCCCTTGTTCCTTTGTCTGCCGAACAAAGTGGCCGTTATAGCAGAGCAGGCAAATGAAGGCTGCCGTGAGGGGGCAGGGTTGTGAGTCAGTTGGCAAAACCCGTGGCGGCAGCGCGCCGTTCTTCAACAACCATCACCGAAGGCCTCAATCGATACCAGCACGCCAACCGCAAGCCCTGGCTGTAATCCTCACTATTTCAAGCGGAAATGCTGCCGTAGGCTTGGCGGGAATGCATGACTCACGTCCATGCGAATATCGGCGCGGCACAGGCTATCGCAGCAATCGCTCCACCGCTTTCGAAGCAGCCACCATGCCAAAGGTTGCGGTGACCATGGTCACGGAGCCGAAGCCGCCGGAACAATCCAGCTTCACACCCTCTCCGACAAAGGTCTTCTGCTGACATACCGAGCCATCCGGCTTGGGGTAGCGCAGCTGTTCGGTGGAATAGACGCAGGGCACGCCGAAGCTGCGCTTGCTGTCGGCCCGGGGGAAGTTGTGATCGCGCCGCAGCAGCGAGCGCGCCTTGGCAGCCAATGGGTCATTCACGGTTTTCGACAGGTCCGCGACCTTGATCATGGTCGGGTCGATCTGCCCGCCAGCGCCGCCGGTGGTCACGATGCCGATCTTGCGTCGACGGCACCAGGCGATCAGCGCGACCTTGGATGCCACGCTATCAATGCAGTCCACCACGCAATCGATGTCATCGGTGATGTAGTCAGCCAGCGTATCCGGCGTCACGAAGCCCATGATCGGGCGCACCTCGCAGGCCGGGTTGATGGCCTGCAAACGCTCCGCCATCACCTCTACCTTCAGCCGGCCGATGTTGCCCTTCATGGCGGGCAGCTGGCGATTGGTGTTGGTGACGCAGATATCGTCCATATCGATCAGGGTGATGCGGCCCAGCCCGGTACGCGCCAGCGCCTCGGCTGCCCAGCTGCCGACACCGCCGATGCCGACCACCGCCACATGGCTGGCCTGCAGACGCGCCAGCGCCTCGGTACCATACAGCCGCGCTATGCCGCCGAAACGGGGATCATCAATCGCCATGCACACCTCGCCCAAATGAGACCGCGCAGTATAACGCATGGACACGGTGGATATCCGCAGCTGGTCAATAAATCACCAGTTGCTGCAAGACCATCGTGGATGCGGCCTCGCTCTTTCTATCACAGGGTTATCCACAGATTCATCCACGCTATTTGTGCACAAGCCGGATGATCCTCCCGCGCCGCTGTGGGACAATCATCCGCTTGCCCGAGAGACCCAGCCATGTCAGCCAGACCACACCAGCGTCGCCCGAAGAAAACCGGGCTGCATCCGCGCAATCGCCATCAGGGCCATTACGACCTGGATGCGCTGGCTCGCGTCTACCCTGCGCTGAAGCCGCATATCATCAGGGCTGCAGATGGTTCAACCACAGTAGACTTCGCCGATACCCGGGCAGTGACGGTATTGAACAGCGCCCTGCTGCTGCATCAGTACGGCGTTCGCGACTGGACTATTCCGGACGGCTACCTGTGCCCGCCCGTGCCCGGTCGCGCCGACTATATCCACGCCCTGGCAGATCTGCTGGGCGAAAGTCATGACGGCAACATACCCACAGGCGAGCAGTTGGTTGGGCTGGACATCGGCACCGGCGCCAATCTGATCTACCCGCTGCTTGGCCGGGTGGAATACCAGTGGCGGTTCGTCGGCGCCGATATCGACTCCCGGGCACTGGACAATGCCGCGCGCATTCTGACGGCCAATCCGGCGCTGGCGGCGGGCATCCAGTTGCGGCGCCAGACCATGCCATCCCGGATATTCGACGGCCTGGTGGGTGCCGATGAGCAGTTCGACTTCACTCTGTGTAATCAGCCCTTCCATACCAGCCGGGCCGAGGCCAGTGCCGGCAGCCAACGCAAATGGCGCAATCTCGGCAAGGACCGCTCCGGCAGGCAGCCAGCATTGAATTTCGGTGGCCAGGCGAATGAGCTGATGTGCGACGGTGGCGAGGCCGGCTTCCTGGCCCGCATGATCGATGAAAGCGCCGCCCTGGCCGGCCAGGTGTTCTGGTTCACCACTCTGGTTTCCAAAGCCGCCAACCTGCCGGCATTGCAGCAGCGGCTCGCCGCCCTGCCCGCCACAGACGTTCGTGTCATTCCCATGGCCCAGGGGCAGAAGCACAGCCGATTGCTGGCCTGGACCTTCCTCGACAAGAAGCAACGGCGCGCCTGGCGCAAGGCCCGCTGGGTTGAAGCCACCGCCACTTGAGGCCGCTACCGCGCCCAAGCCAAACGTTTGTTGAACAGCCTCGCCCCTCGGCGGTCAGAATCTCTGTACATACTGTGATTGCAACAGTCTCACACTGGTCGATTACAGCGCATCGGCAGCGCAATGCTCACGGCCCGGACCGGTCCAGCCAGTAAAGGAAGCACAGTTCGTTTTCCGCAACCATTGTTGACGCAATGCATTCAATCTGGAGTCGGAACCATGTCAAAACACGCCCTTTTGCACGTCCCCAAACACCTGATCGCCATCGCTACCCTCGGCGCCGCTGCGGCGCTGGTCGGTTGTGCCAGCACCCCGCCGCCAACCAGTCAGCTCGCTACAGCGCAGCAGGCGCTGAATTCTGCTGACACGGCGGAAAGCGCCAAGTACGCCCCGGTGGAGCTGCGCAAGGCACGGGAAAAGATGCTCCAGGCCGAGCAGGCCAACGTGGCCGAAGAATATGATCGCGCTCGCTATCTTGCCGAACAAGCCGAATGGGACGCCCGCGTCGCGGAACGCAAGGCCCGCGCGGAGAAGGCGCTGAAGGTCGTGGGGGAAGCCGAACGGGGCACCCAGGAGCTGCGCGAAGAAACCATGCGCGGCATGCAGTGATTGCGGCCAACCTATTCAATTGCGAGGAGAAGATCCCATGCGTACTCAACTGACTATCCCTGCCTGCCTGGCCATGGGGCTGTTGTTGACGGCCTGTGCTTCCAATGAACCGAACCCCAATCTGGAACAGGCCCGAGTGGATGTAACCGAACTGCAGAACCATCCCCAGGCACGCCAGTTCGCCGCCGTCGAAACCGAAGACGCGCGCAGTGCCCTCAGCCGCGCCGAGCTGGCCGAGAAGGAAGGTGCCAAATCTCCCGAAATCGACCACCTGGCCTATCTGACCGAGCGGCGGGTCGAGCTGGCACGTCAGACCATCGCGCTGCGTTCCGCCGAACATGAACTGGAAGGGGTGTCCGAGAAGCGCGCCCGTACCCGGCTGGAAGCGCGCGATGCGCAGATCCGCAAGCTGCAGGAGGAGCTGAACGCCAAGCAGACTGACCGCGGCTCGGTCGTGACCTTCAGCAACGTGCTGTTCGATCATGACAAGTCCGACCTGAAACCGGCAGCCAACTCCAGCGTACGCAAGCTTGCGCAATTCCTGCAGGAAAATGAGCAACGCAAGGTGTTGATCGAAGGTTTCACCGACAGCACCGGTGCCGACTCCTACAACCTGACATTGTCCCAGGCGCGGGCTGATTCGGTACGTCGAGCCCTGGTGCAGGAAGGCGTCGATGCCAGCCGGATCCAGACCGTCGGCCTCGGTGAAGCCCACCCCGTGTCGGACAACAACACGCCGGCTTCCCGTGCGATGAACCGCCGCGTCGAAGTCACCATTTCCCATGACGCGCAGCAAGTGCCGGCGCGTTGACCAATCGGGTCCGCGTTCGGTACCTGACTGACGCGGACCGCCCTGTTCTTCCACCAGAGGATGCTCACCATGCTTCACCTGACCACACCCAAGAATGTAGAAGGCGCGGAGCGCGCCGCCTCGATCATCGGCGGCCTGGCGCTGCTGGGCAACGGCATGCGCACCGGCGGACTGACCGGCGTGCTGCAGATGGCCCTGGGCGGTATGGCGATCTTCCGTGGCGCCACTGGCCATTGCGAACTCAAGCGCATACTGGACGAGAAAAAGCACGATTCGCCCAATATCCAGCGCTACAGTCACATGCCCCTGGATTCGGAAACCCACAGCCCGGACTTCCGCAGCCAGACCGCCCTGCCGGACAGCACGCCCATGGGCCACGAAACTCATCCGGCCAAGCCGTAAACCGGACCCGCAACCGAGACGGGAGCGTGGTGCAGCTCGATTCTGCTATCATGGCGGCCGATTTCACACCCGGCCAGCGACCATGACCACCACGCTCTCCCCTACCCTTGCCCTCGCCTGCGAGCTGATTGCCCGCGATTCCACCACTCCCGATGATGCCGGTTGCCAACAGTTGATGGCAGAGCGCCTGGCCGCCTGTGGCTTCACCCTGGAATCCATGCGCTTTGGCGAGGTGGATAACCTCTGGGCCCGCCGCGGCACGCAATCGCCGGTGCTCTGCTTCGCCGGGCATACCGATGTGGTCCCCAGCGGCCCGCTGGAACAATGGGACAACCCGCCTTTCGAGCCGGTCGTTCGCGAGGGCATGCTGTATGGACGTGGCGCTGCCGACATGAAGGGCAGTCTGGCCGCGATGGTGGTGGCCGTGGAACGCTTTGTCGCCGCCTGCCCCGAGCACCGCGGCTCGATTGCCTTGCTGATCACCAGCGATGAAGAGGGTCCGGCGACCGAGGGCACCGTCAAGGTGGTGCAGACCCTGGTCGATCGGGGCGAGAAAGTGGACTGGTGCATCGTGGGGGAACCTTCCAGCACCGAGCAGGTGGGCGACGTGGTCAAGAATGGTCGCCGCGGCTCGCTGAATGCCCGGTTGCTGATCAAGGGCAAGCAGGGCCATGTGGCCTATCCGCACCTGGCCCGCAACCCCATCCACCTGGCCGCGCCGGCCCTGGCAGAGCTGGCAGCCGAGACCTGGGATCAGGGCAACGCCTTCTTTCCGCCCACCAGTTTCCAGATTTCCAATATCCATTCCGGCACCGGTGCCACCAACGTGGTGCCGGGCGAGCTGGAAGCGCTGATCAACTTCCGCTTTTCCACCGAGTCCACCGTGGCAGGCCTGCAACAACGGGTTGTTGATATTCTCGACCGCCACGGATTGGATCACGAACTGGAATGGACCCTGTCCGGCCTGCCCTTTCTCACCGAGCCCGGCGAATTACTGGATGGTGTGGCGACGGCGATCCGCCAGGTCACTGGCCGCGCCACCCAGCCGTCCACCTCCGGTGGCACCTCCGATGGTCGCTTCATCGCCACCATGGGCACCCAGGTGGTCGAACTCGGCCCGGTGAACGCGACCATCCACCAGGTGAACGAGCACATCAGCGTCGCCGACCTGGATACGCTCACCGACATCTACCAGGCCACCCTGCAAGAGTTGCTCAGCTGATGCCGCAACTTATCTGCCCACATTGCCACGAGGCGCTGCAGGTTACGGATCGCACCTGGTCCTGTACCAATGGCCACAGCTACGACCAGGCCCGCCAGGGCTACCTCAACCTGCTGCTGGTACAGCACAAGAACAGCCGCCAGCCCGGCGACACCCCAGCCATGCTCGGCTGCCGCCAGGCCTTCCTCGACGGCGGCCATTACCAGCCGGTCAGCGATGAGATCAACCGGCTGTTCAGTGAACAGGCACCCAGCGTCGTACTGGATATGGGCTGTGGCGAAGGTTACTACACCGACCGTCTGGCCCGCGCCCTGCCCCGGGCCGACTGCGCCGGGCTGGATATCAGCAAGGACGCGGTGATCAAGGCCTGCCGACGCAACCGGGACATCCAGTGGCTGGTCGGCTCCAGCGCCCGCCTGCCGGTGGCCGACGCCAGCCTGGATGCTGCGCTGTGCGTATTCAGCCCCTGGTCCTGGGAAGAATGCCTGCGGGTGCTCAGGCCCGGCGGCCATCTGTTGCTGGTCGGCCCCGACGCCGATCACCTGCTGGCCCTGCGGGAAAAACTGTACGACAGCATCCACCCCACCCCGGAACTGATCAAGGTCTTGCCCGAGGGGCTGGAGATCGTCAATGACCAGGTCCTGCGCTATGCTCTGGATCTGGAGCCAGCCGCGCTGGATAACCTGATCGGCATGACGCCCCACGGTTTTCGCAGCCGGCCCGACCGCCAGCAGGCACTGCGCGACAGCGGCATTGCCGGCCTGGAAGTCGCCATGCGCATGGTCATGTTGCAACGTCACTGAGAGGAATTTGCGTGCGTCAACCGGATATCGAGATCTATCTGAAGGAAGACTTTCTGGACGAGTTGAGCGGCTGGCTGGAGCAGCAGGTCGGCCGCATCGACCTCGGTTCCTGGTCTGGCACCACCCGCCGCGGCACCCTGCATGGCGATGCCGCGATTCCACTGATGATAGTGCGCAAGGCCGTCGGCAAATGGGCGAGCGTCTGGTTCGAGAGCGACCGCACTCCCTGGGCCACCGACCTGGATTGCGCACGCGCGGTCGCCGCCGGCATCAACCGGGAAGTACGCTGCTCCGTCGGTGGCTGGGAAGAGCAGCATGGCGAAGCGGATGCCGATCGCTGGTACAAGGTGACCGCCGCTGGCGAAGAGGAATTCGTCTGGGCCCTGAAGCCCTGAGCTGTCCAATTCATTGCAGAGGAGCCCGTCCATGAGTGAACCAATGACCCTGGCCTGCCCGCATTGCCACCGCCGCAACCGGCTGCCCCCCGAGCGACTCGATCAGGCGCCCCGCTGTGGAGCCTGCAAGGAGGCGCTGTTCACC
>DXBL01000111.1 GCA_019116555.1 Candidatus Pseudomonas excrementavium | reverse complement strand
ACGCGGGTGGCGGTGAATGTGTCGGCGCTGCAACTGAGCCAGCCGCAGTTCAGTGAGATGGTGCTGCGGCAGCTGGCTGAGGCAGGCGTCGAGCCGTGGCGGATGGAGCTGGAAATCACCGAAACTGCCATTCTGGAGCGGGAAAGCCTGGCCATTGCCAGTCTGGAGAAGCTGCGCGCCGTGGGGGTGGGAGTGAGCCTGGATGATTTCGGCAAGGGTTACGCTGGCTTCGCACACCTGCAGTCGCTACCGGTGAGCAAACTGAAGATCGACCGCAGCCTGATCGCCCAGCTGTCCAACAGCCATGACGACAGTCTGATTGTTTCCTCGACCATCATTCTGGCCAAGCGCCTGTCATTGCAGGTGGTGGCCGAGGGCGTGGAAACGCCGGAGCAACTGGTTTATCTGCGTCTTGCCGGCTGCGATCTGGTACAGGGTTATCACTTCAGTCGGCCCATGCCCGCCGAACAGGTGGCCGAATTCGAAAGTGGCTTCCAGGCCGCCAAGGTCAGTGCCGAATGAGAATCCCGGGGTGGTGGCTGGCATGTGTGCTGTGGCTGCAGGTGCCCGTTGCCCTTGCCGATGCTGCGCACTGCCGCCAGGATGGCCTGAACATCAGCGCGGTGCCGGTGAAGAACGTCGATCAGTTGATCGAGGAGTACCAGCCGCTGGTCGAGTGGCTGAGCGCCGGTCTGGACATGCCGGTGCAGATGCTGCGCGCCAGTTCCTATGACAGCGTGATCGATGCCATTGTGTCCGGCGGCGCGGATATCGCCTGGCTCGGCCCGGCCTCCTATCTGACAGCTTACCGGCAGAATGAAGGTATCGAGGCCTTCGCCTCCATGGCCATGGAAGGTGGTCATTTTTCGCCAGCGGGCGATCACTACCAGTCCATTCTGGTGGTCCGGGCTGACAGTCGCATGCACAGCCTGCAGGATACCCGCGGCCAGCGTCTGGCGCTGAGCGATCCTGCCAGCACCTCTGGAGCCTTGATACCCAACCGGGAGTTCCCTGACAGCGCCGGCAGGCCCCTGCATCAGCACTTCGACGGTCAGATCTACGCCGGATCCCACGACAGGGCGTTGGATGCGCTACTTGAGGGGCGCGTGGGGGCGGCTTTCGTGTCCAGCGTGCGCGTCGATGAATACCTCAGGCGGGGGGTGATCAATATCGATTCGCTGCGGGTGCTCTGGCGCTCGGCACCCATTCACTACGATCCCTTCGTCTTCAGCAGCGAGCTATGCCAGCAGCTGAAGGCGAGGGTGCGCGAGTTGATGCTGGAGCGCTCGTCCGAAATGGAGACCTTTCTGCGGTCGCGCCGCGCCGCGCGGATCATTCCCGTCAGCCACCAGGCCTACCAGCCGCTGCTGCAGCTGATGACGCCGCACTGACTCAGCGGCGCTCCAGCAGAACGCCCGATTCCATGTGGTGGGTATAGGGGAACTGGTCGAACAGGGCGCAGCGGACGATGCGGTGCGTGTCGTGCAGCTCGTCCAGGTTGGCTGCGAGGGTCTGCGGGTTGCAGGAGATATACAGGATGCGGCGGTAGCCCTTCACCAGCGCGAGGGTGGCCGGATCCAGGCCGGCGCGGGGCGGATCGACGAACACGGTGCCGAAGTCGTACCCGCTCAGGTCCACGCCCTGCAGGCGACGGAACTCACGCACACCGGTCAGCGCCTGGGTAACTTCCTCGCTGGCCAGGCGTACCAGAGTCACGTTGTCGACCTGGTTCAGGGCAATGTTCTCCAGCGCCGAGCGCACCGAGCTCTTCGATAATTCGGTGGCCAGCACCCGGCGAAAACGGGTGGACAGGGGCAAGGTGAAGTTGCCGTTGCCGCAATAGAGCTCCAGCAGATCATCGGTATTGTCGCCGGCCACCTCCAGCGCCCAGGCCAGCATATGCTGGTTGACCTGCCCGTTGGGTTGGGTAAAGCCGCCTTCAGCCTGCTGGTAATGCCAGGTGCGGCCACTGACGTTCAGCGCTTCCAGCACGTGATCCCGTTCCAGCACCCGCTTGCGCCCGCGGCTGCGGCCGATCAGCAGGATGCCCAGTTGTTGCGCCAGGGCAGTGGCCGCCACGTCCCACTCTTCATCGATGGGGCGGTGGTAACACAGGGTGACCAGGGCCTCGCCGGACAGCGTGGTGAGAAACTCGATCTGGAACAGTTTGCGACCCAGCACCGGGTCGGCCTTGCAGGCCTCCAGCAATGGCATCATCAGCTCGTTGATGCGTTTGCTGGCAATCGGCAATTGCTCGATCAGGATCGGCCGGCGATTGTCGCCCGGCTCGAACATGGCGTAATGGGGCTGACCCTGCTCATACCACAGGCGAAATTCGGCGCGCAGGCGAAAATGCTCCCGCGGCGAGGTGAATACCTCAGGCTCAGGCGCGGCGAAGGGCTCCAGCAGCGACATCAGCCGCTGGCGCTTTTCCTCGAGCTGCTGCTCATAGCCGGCGGGATCGAATGCCGTGCCCATCAGCTGAAGAACCCGAGTTTGACGATAAACAGCGCCGACAGCACATAGAGACTCGGATTCAGCTCACGCCAGCGGCCGGACAGCAGCTTGATCGCGGTCCAGGAAATAAAGCCCAGGGCGATGCCGTTGGCGATGGAGAAGGTCAGCGGCATTACCAGCGCGGTCACCACCACTGGCGCTGCTTCGGTCAGGTCTTCCCAGTCGACCTGTACCAGGCCACTGGTCATCAGCACAGCGACGAAGAACAACGCTGGTGCGGTGGCGAAAGCGGGTACCGCGCCGGCCAGCGGCGAGAGGAACAGGCTCAGCAGGAACAGGCCGGCGACCACGCAGGCAGTCAGGCCGGTGCGGCCTCCGGCGGCGGTGCCGGCGGCGGATTCGACGTAACTGGTGGTGGTCGAGGTGCCCAGCATGGAGCCGGCCATGGTTGCGGTGCTGTCGGCCATCAGGGCGCGGCCCAGGCGCGGCAGCTTGCCATCCTGGTCTACCAGTCCGGCCTTCTGCGCCACTCCGATCAGGGTGCCGGAGGTATCGAACAGGTCGACGAACAGGAAGGCGAAGATCACGCTGATCAGGCCCACTTCCATGGCACCGGCGATATCCAGTTGCAGCAGGGTAGGGGTCAGGCTCGGCGGTGCGGACACGAAACCGGTAGTGCTGGTCAGACCCAGTGCCAGGCTGATGAGGGTAACCAGCAGAATGCCGATCATGACCGCACCGGTCACCCGTCGGTAGGCCAGCGCGACGATTACGGCGAAGCCAAGTGAAGCCAGTATCGGGCCGGGCTGAGTCATGTCCCCGGCGCCGACCAGGGTGGCGGGGTTATCCACCACGATGCCGGCGCTCTTCAGGGCGATCAAGGCCAGGAACAGGCCAATACCGGCGGCAATGGCCGAGCGCAGGGGCAGTGGAATACTGTTGATCACCCACTCGCGGATCTTGAAAATGCTCAGCAGGAAGAAGATGAAGCCGGAAATGAACACTGCCCCCAGCGCCACCTGCCAGCTGTAGCCCATGGACCCGACTACGGTGTAACTGAAGAATGCGTTGAGCCCCATGCCCGGTGCCAGGGCGATGGGATAGTTGGCCCACAGGCCCATGATCAGCGAACCGATGGCGGCGGCGATGCAGGTCGCGACGAAGGCTGCCCCCGGATCGATGCCCGCATCCGCCATCATCATCGGGTTGACGAAGATGATGTAGGCCATGGTTAGGAAGGTGGTGACACCGGCAATGATCTCGGTGCGCACAGTGGTGCCATGGGCTTTGAGTTGGAACAATCTATCCAGCATGACGGGGTCTCGATTGGGGTGGCGGGGCGAAAAGGGCGGCATTTTAGCTTATTCCCTCGTCCGGCGCAGCATTGGTGGTACCCGGTAACGGCCCGCTGGGGTGACCAATCGTCGCGGCGCGGCTCAACCACGGCAGAGGGTGAATTTTCAGCGACGTTGTGTCAGGCTTTACGGTCATTTTTCCGGAGAGCCGTCATGAGCAATACTTTCGAAACCGACGAACAGCGCGTGAGCTACGGCATTGGCCGTCAGATGGGCGACCAGCTGTTGTCGAGCAATATCCCCGACCTGGCTATCGAACTGGTCATGAACGGCCTGCGTGATGCTTACACCCAGCAGCCCAGCCCGGTTGACGAAGCGGCCATGCAGGCGGCTTTCCAGACACTGCAAGGCAAGATGCAAGCGCTGGCCGAGGAATCTGCCCGCGCCGCTGGCAAGGCGGGTCTGGAGTTTCTCGAGCGCAATGCCGCCCGCGACGGAGTGGTGACGCTGCCATCCGGCCTGCAATATGAAGTGATTGAAGCCGGTAGCGGCGCTACGCCAACCGCCAGCTCCACCGTGCGCACCCACTACGAAGGCACGCTGATCAGCGGCGAAGTCTTCGACAGCTCCTACAAGCGCGGTCAGCCGGCTGAGTTTCCGGTAGGTGGCGTCATCGCCGGCTGGACCGAAGCGCTGCAGCTGATGCAGGAAGGAGCCAAATGGCGGTTGTATATCCCGTCCAACCTGGCTTACGGCGAGCGCGCTGCTGGCAGCATTCCGCCGCACAGCACGCTGATTTTTGATATTGAGCTGATCGAGGTTCTGTAAGGGGTTGCCCCCTCCCACACGCACACGGCGTCATCCTCGGCGCAGGCCGAGGATGACGTCAGAGCTGTGTGACCGGAGGGAGCGGCCTTGGTCGCGAAGGTTTTTCTGCGGCCACCGTTCGCGGGCAAGCCCGCTCCCACAAAAAATGACCGCAATCGCTTTGCCGGTTTAGAACTGCCGGTCCACCGCAAACCGCGCCAGTTGCTCCAGTGCATCCCGGTAGATCGAGGGCGGCAGGGTCTGCAGCAGGCTGATGGCCTCGTCCGCGTGCTGGCGCGCCAGATTGGCGGTGTAGTCGAGGGCGCCGCTGCTTTCCACGGCCTCGCGGATAACCGCTATATCGTCAGTGCCGCCTTTCTGAATCGCCTTGCGTACCAGGCTGGCCTGTTCCGGCGTGCCTTCGCGCATGGTGTAGATCAGCGGCAGGGTGGGCTTGCCTTCAGCCAGGTCGTCGCCGACATTCTTGCCCATGGCTTCGGCATCGCCGCTGTAATCGAGCAAATCATCCACCAGCTGGAAAGCGATACCCAGCGCATCGCCATAGCGGCGCAGCGCCTCGGCCTGTTCGGTCGGCGCGTCGGCGAGCAGGGCGGCGGTATGGGTGGAGGCTTCGAACAGCATGGCGGTCTTGCTGCGGATGACTTCCATATAAGTGGCTTCGTCGGTGCTGGCGTCGCGGATCTTGGACAGCTGCAGCACTTCGCCCTCGGCAATCACGTTGGTGGCGCCGGCGAGCACGCGCATGATGCGCATGTCGTCGAGCTCGACCATCAGTTCGAAGGAGCGCGAATAGAGGAAGTCGCCGACCAGCACGCTGGCAGCATTGCCCCACAGGGCATTGGCGGTGGAGCGACCACGGCGCAGGTCGGAGGTGTCGACCACATCGTCGTGCAGCAGGGTCGAGGTGTGCATGAACTCGATGATCGCCGCCAGGGTGTGCGGCCGTTCGTCGGTCAGGCCGCAGGCGCGGGCGCCGAGCAGGACTACCAGGGGGCGCAATCGCTTGCCGCCGGCGCTGATGATGTAGCTGCCGATTTTCTCAACGAGCGGGACGCGGGAATGCAGTTGACGCATGATCAACTGGTTTACAGCTTCAAAGTCATCAGTGACCGCAGTGTAAAAAGGCAGGGTGGTCATCTACAGCACGCTTTCAGAAGGGTTGCGCGGCATGCTAGGCGGCGGTCAGCGCGCTGTCAAGAAAGCGAGTGGCGCGGTTCGGGCGATTGCGCCTATAAACAGCGGGCAGTGCATTGCGTTGCGTAGGATAAGTCGGTAGAATCCCCGGCCCTGAAAACCCGATTTACAGCATCCCTGTTTTGACAATGGCAAGCTCGGGCCCGATAGGCGGGTTCACTTGCAGCCATGCCGGCCACTAACCATTATTCCCAAGCGCCGGGTGAGCAGGATTACGGAGAAAGCAACATGTACGCAGTAATTGTTACTGGTGGCAAGCAGTACAAGGTCGCCGAAGGCGAGTTCCTGAGAGTAGAGAAGCTGGAAGCCGAAACCGGCGCCAGCATTGAGTTCGATCGCGTACTGCTGATCGGTAACGGTGATGACGTCACCATCGGTGCTCCGGTTGTCGAAGGCGCCAAGGTGACTGCTGAAGTCAGCGCCCATGGCCGTGGTGATAAGGTTCGCATCATCAAGTTCCGTCGCCGCAAGCACCACATGAAGCGTCAGGGCCACCGTCAGTGGTACACCGAAATCAAAATCACCGGCATCTCTGCCTAAGCATTGAGGAGATAAACTCATGGCACACAAAAAAGCAGGCGGTTCCACACGTAACGGTCGCGATTCAGAAGCCAAACGACTTGGTGTGAAACTGTACGGTGGCCAGCAGGCTACTGCCGGCAACATCATCGTTCGTCAGCGCGGCACCGAGTTCCACGCCGGCAAGAACGTTGGTATGGGCAAGGATCACACTCTGTTCGCCAAGGCTGACGGCGTGATCAAGTTTGAAGTCAAGGGTGAGTTCGGTCGTCGCTACGTCAGTGTCGTAGCCGGCTGATAGCTTCCCGGTTTCAAAAAGCCCTGTCTTGCGACGGGGCTTTTTTGTTTGTAGCTTAGGGCCAGTCTCTGGCCCCTCGATCAACCCCTTACAGGGGGAGCGCAATGAAATTCGTAGATGAAGTATCCATCACGGTAAAGGCCGGTGATGGCGGCAATGGGTGCATGAGTTTCCGGCGGGAGAAGTTCATTCCCAAGGGCGGTCCGGATGGTGGTGACGGCGGTGATGGTGGTTCCATCTTCCTGGAGGCCGATCCCAACCTGAATACCCTGGTCGATTACCGCTATACCCGTCGCTTCAATGCCAAGCGCGGCGAGAATGGCCGCGGTTCCGATTGCACGGGCGCCAAGGGTGAGGATATGGTCCTGCCGGTGCCGGTGGGTACCACCGTGGTCGATGCCGGCACCCAGGAAATCATCGGCGACCTGACCGAGCCCGGCCAGCGCCTGCTGGTGGCCCAGGGCGGTTTCCATGGCCTGGGTAATACTCGCTACAAGTCCAGTGTCAATCGCGCTCCCCGACAGACATCCAATGGCAGTCTGGGTGAATTGCGTGACCTCAAGCTGGAGCTGAAAGTGCTGGCGGACGTGGGGCTGCTGGGTCTGCCCAATGCCGGCAAGAGTACCTTTATCCGTTCGGTCTCGGCCGCTACGCCCAAGGTCGCTGATTATCCTTTCACCACCATGGTGCCCAACCTGGGTGTGGTGGACGTGGGTCAGCTGCGCAGCTTCGTCATCGCGGATATTCCCGGCGTGATTGCCGGTGCTGCTGAAGGTGCCGGGCTGGGTACGCGTTTTCTCAAGCATCTGTCGCGCACCCGGCTGCTGTTGCACCTGGTGGACATGGCGCCGCTGGACCAGAGTGATCCGGTCGAGGCCGTCGAGACCATCATCCACGAGCTCGGCAAGTTCAGTCCGGCGCTGACGCTGCGCGAGCGCTGGCTGGTGCTGAACAAGTGCGACCAGCTGCTGGAAGATGAACAGCAGGCGATTCTCGATGATGTGGTCGAGCGGCTGGAATGGGAAGGTCCGGTGTTCGTCATCTCTGCAGCCGAGCGCGAAGGAACCCAGGAGCTGGCCAAGGCCGTCATGAACTGGCTGGACGAGCGTGTGCTGCGGCTGCAGGAAGATGAAGAGTATGCCGCCGAGGTGGCCGAGCTGGATCAGCGCATCGAGGATGAGGCGCGGGCGCATATCCAGGAGCTGGATGATCGTCGGGCACGGCGCAAGGCGGGTCTCGCCGAAGCGGATGATGAAGACGATACCGATGATGACGACGAAGATGGTCCGGAAATTTTCTACGTGCATTGAACCGCGGAGCTGAAACGGCATGCGTGACAAGGTAGTGGCCGCCCGGCGCTGGGTGGTGAAGATAGGAAGTGCATTGCTGACCGGTGATGGCCGCGCGTTGGACCGTGAGGCGATGGCGGTCTGGGTGCGGCAGTTGGCGGCCTTGCGGGAGCAGGGTGTGGATGTGGTGCTGGTATCTTCCGGCGCCGTGGCGGCGGGTATGACGCGCCTGGGCTGGAGTGACCGACCCAAGAGCATCCATCGCCTGCAGGCTGCCGCAGCGGTGGGGCAGATGGGGTTGGTGCAGGCGTGGGAGGCCAGTTTCGAGGCGCACGGGCTGACCACTGCCCAGGTGCTGCTTACTCACGATGACCTGTCCGACCGCAAGCGCTACCTGAATGCGCGCAGTACCCTGCGCGGATTGCTGAGTCTCGGCGTGATTCCGGTGATCAACGAGAACGACACCGTGGTTACCGACGAGATCCGGTTCGGTGACAACGATACCCTGGGAGCGTTGGTGGCCAATCTGGTCGAGGCGGATCTGCTGGTGATCCTGACCGACCGTGATGGGCTGTACACCGCTGACCCGCGCGGCAACCCCGACGCCGAGCTGATTTCCCAGGCCATGGCGGACGATCCGAAGCTGGATGCCATGGCCGGCGGCAGTGCCGGCGCACTGGGCCGCGGCGGCATGCAGACCAAGCTGCGCGCGGCGCGGCTGGCGGCGCGCTCGGGAGCCAATACCATCATTGTCGGCGGGCGCATCGAGCAGGTGATTGCCCGGCTCAAGGCCGGAGAGCAACTGGGTACGCTGTTGCTGCCGGAAAAAGGCATGCTGGCGGCGCGCAAGCAGTGGCTGGCCGGGCACTTGCAGACGCGTGGTCGGCTGGTGATCGACGATGGTGCTGCCCGGGCTTTGCAGAGCGGGCATTCCAGTCTGCTGCCGGTGGGGGTCAAGGCGGTGGACGGTAACTTCCGGCGTGGCGAGATGGTTGTTTGTGCCGGGTTGGACGGTCGGGAGATTGCCCGTGGTCTGGTCAATTATGGCGCCCAGGAAGCGGCGCGCATCATCGGTCGGTCCAGTGAAGAGATTGTCGGCGTGCTCGGTTATGTCGATGAGCCGGAGTTGGTGCATCGGGATAATCTGGTATTGGTGTAATCGGTATTCTGCAGAATGCTGACGTTTGTCTGTCGCTTGCGTTGCTTTCGGGTTGTCGAGCGCCTTCTGCGGGGTTCGACGACAAGGTTCTGGGGTTCGCTGCAAGGCCGCAGGTATAAAAAAACCGGCTCAATGAGCCGGTTTTTGCATCAACGCGGAACGCGAATCAAGCGGCGGTAGCCATGGCCTTGATGTGTGCGTTCAGGCGGCTCTTGTGACGAGCGGCCTTGTTCTTGTTGATGATGCCCTTGTCAGCCATGCGGTCGATGACCGGAACAGCGGCAGTGTAGGCAGCTTGTGCTTTTTCCAGATCCTTGGCGTCGATTGCCTTGATCACGTTCTTGATGTAGGTACGAACCATGGAGCGCAGGCTTGCATTGTGATTGCGGCGCTTCTCGGCCTGCTTGGCGCGTTTCTTGGCTTGAGGTGAGTTGGCCACCGTCTTGCTCCTCAGAAAATCTAGTGAATTAGGGTATAAATAAGGTCGCGTACTGTGCCGTAGAGTCGGGAGGATGTCAAGTGGTAACAGAGCGCGCACTCCATTGCCCGATTCAATCCAGAATGCCTCCCCGGGAGCGTCGAGCCCATGGGTTATGATCGACCGGGCCGCGCTCGGCTTGATGAACGAAGTCGCCTGCAGCACCGCGGACGAGCTGGTGCTCTTGCCTCCCAGGGTGTTGGATGCAGGTTCGATGTTTCCTGGCGTGTCAAGTGTGTCCGGTTAGCGCTATCATCGCGCTCTTTGGGCGATGTCCCCTCTGCACCGTCATCCTTCGCGAAGGCGAAGGATCCACCGGCAGCGCCGGAGCCAGACAACAACAGTGGATTCTCGGCCTGCGCCGAGAATGACGAGGGTGGTGCACCGGGTAATGGATGTCGCTTTCTGCTTGTTCAACCAGACCTATTGACGTGATACATGACCGATACAGCTCCTCCGACTCCACCCGCCAATAAGGCACCCAGTCTGCTGCGCTCGGGCATGGTGGTCAGCATCATGACCATGCTGTCCCGTGTGCTGGGCATGGTGCGGGACGTGGTGGTGGCGGCCTATTTCGGTTCGCAGTCCGAGGCGGATGCCTTCTTCATCGCCTTCAAGATCCCCAATTTCCTGCGTCGGCTGTTCGCCGAAGGGGCCTTTGCCCAGGCGTTCGTACCGGTATTGTCGGAGTACCG
>DXBL01000110.1 GCA_019116555.1 Candidatus Pseudomonas excrementavium | reverse complement strand
GGCCATGGCCGGGGTGCCTTTGCTCAATGGCTTCCTGAGCAAGGAAATGTTCTTCACCGAGACCCTGCAGCAACATCAGTTCGGCAATTACAGCTGGATAGTGCCGTTGGTGGCGGTGCTGGCGGGTATTTTCTCGGTGGCCTACTCCCTGCGTTTCATTCATGACGTCTTCTTCAATGGCAAGCCGGTGAACCTGCCGAAGTTTCCGCCTCATGAGCCGACTCGCTATATGAAGATCCCGGTCGAGATTCTGGTTGCGCTGTGCCTGCTGGTCGGCCTGGCGCCGGGTTTCACCATCGCCGGTCTGCTGGCGGTGGCCGCCGGTGCGACCTTGGGCACGGAGCTGCCGCCATACAGCCTGGCGATCTGGCACGGTTTCAATCTGCCTCTGGCCATGAGTTTCGTGGCACTGTTGCTCGGAATACTGATCTATTTCGGGCGGCGCCGGCTGCTGGGCTGGTACGTGCACCTGCCGCAGCTGGATGCCAAGAATATCTTCGAACTGGTCATCCAGCGGTTGGTGAACCTGGCAGCGGTATTTACCTTGCGGCTCGAGAACATGTCATTGCAGCGCTATCTGCTGTGGATGTTGCTGTCGGCGCTGGTGGTGAGCGGGTTCTGGTTGCTGCGCCTGCCGGCGCTGCGCGGCCCTGTGCCGCTGACGCCGGTGGACGGCGCAACCCTGGTCTGCGCCCTGATGCTGATGACCGCGGCGGCGGCCACCGCCTTCTGGCATCGGCGGCGGCTGGTCGCCCTGGTGATGCTCAGTGTGGTGGGCCTGTTCGTGGCGCTGGCCTTCGCCCGCTTCTCGGCGCCGGACCTGGCGCTGACCCAGCTGTCGGTGGAGTCGGTCACCATCATCCTGATGATGTTGGCGCTGTTCTTCCTGCCACGCACCACGCCGGTGGAGTCATCGGGGCTGCGCCGCGGGCGTGATCTGCTGATTGCCGGGTTGACCGGGGCGCTGGTGGCCGGGCTGTGTCTGGCGGTGTTTACCCGACCCTACGACAGCATCGCCGGTTACTTTCTGGCTAACAGCCTGTCCGGCGGCGGTGGCACCAACGTGGTCAATGTGATTCTGGTGGATTTTCGCGGCTTCGATACCATGGGCGAGATCACCGTGCTGGCAATTGCCGGGGTGGGCATCTATGCCTTGATCGAGGGGCTGCGGCTGCGCAAGCCGGCATTGGATATCCAGGGCCGGCCCTGGGCTCGGGGTCGCCATCCCTTCCTGCTGGTCAACCTGTCGCGGCTGATCCTGCCGCTGGCGCTGATGGTGTCTTTGTTCATCTTCATGCGCGGTCATAACCTGCCGGGTGGGGGATTCATCGCCGGGCTGATTACCGCGGTGGCGCTGATCCTGCAATACGTCGCCAGTGGCAACGCCTGGACCCATGCCCGCTGGGGCGTCAACTATCATCATCTGGCCGGCGCCGGAGTCATCATAGCCGGCCTCACGGGCGTGGGCAGCTGGCTGTTCGGTTACCCGTTTCTGACCAGCGCCTTCGGCCACTTCGGCATCCCCGCAGTGGGGGAAATCGAGCTGGCCACCGCCATGCTGTTCGACCTGGGGGTCTATCTCACGGTGGTCGGCGCGGTCCTGTTGATCCTGTCCAATCTGGGCAAACTTGCCACTCATGCTGTCCGGGAGACCGAATAATGGAGCTGCTGTATGCCCTGACGCTGGGCGTGTTGACCATGTCTGGCGTGTACCTGCTGCTGCGGGCGCGAACCTTTCCGGTGATCGTCGGGCTGACGCTGATCAGCTATGCAGTGAACCTGTTTCTGTTCGCCATGGGGCGGCTGCATACCGGTAAACCGCCGGTACTCGGGCAGGTCCTCGAGCATACCGACCCATTGCCCCAGGCGCTGGTGCTGACGGCCATCGTGATCGGGTTCGGTATGACGGCCTTTGCCCTGGTGCTGGCACTGCGGGCCCAGGGTGAGCTGGAAAGCGACCATGTCGATGGTAGGGGCAAGCCTTGATGAGTCACCTGTCGGTGCTGCCGATTCTGCTGCCGATGTTTACCGGCGCGCTGCTGCTGTTACTTGGCCGTCGGAGCGTGGCACTGCGGCGGCTGTGCTGTCTGCTGGCGACCTTGCTGCAAATTCCCCTGGCGCTGCTGCTGATGGAGCAGGCCAGCGCCGGTTTGCAGGTCTACGCGGCCGGCAACTGGGTACCGCCGTTCGGCATCATTCTGGTGGTCGATCGTTTGTCGGCGCTGATGCTAGTCATCACCGCCGTGCTGGCCGGCGCCGCGGTGGTCTACGGGCTGCGCGGCGACGACCATCTCGGGCCGAATTTCCATGCCCTGTTCCAGTTCCAGCTGATGGGGATCAATGGGGCGTTCCTCACTGGGGACCTGTTCAACCTGTTCGTGTTCTTCGAGATATTGCTGATCGCCTCCTACTCCTTGCTGTTGCACGGCCACGGCTCGGCCCGGGTGCGTTCGGGGCTGCACTACGTGATCCTCAACCTGGCGGGTTCGGCGCTGTTTCTGATAGCCGTGGGCACCCTGTATGGGGTGCTCGGTACCCTGAACATGGCCGATCTGTCGCTGCGCATCGCCCAGCTGCCCGCCGCGGATGCGCCGCTGATAGGGGCGGCTGCCATGTTGCTGTTGGTGGTGTTCGGTCTCAAGGCGGCGATCGTACCGCTGTATTTCTGGCTGCCCCGGGCCTATGTGGCCGCTACCCCAGCCGTGGCGGCGCTGTTCGCGGTCATGACCAAGGTCGGGGTCTATTCGATTCTTCGGGTCTACACGCAGCTCTTCGGCGATACCGCCGGCCCGCTGGCACACCTCGCCGATGCCTGGCTGTGGCCGCTGGCCCTGCTGACGCTGGCGTTGGGCTCCATCGGGGCGCTGGCCGCAAGCACCCTGAATGGGATGATTGCCTATCTGCTGGTGGTGTCGGTGGGCACGCTGCTGGCGGGTATTTCCCTGGGCAGCCACGATGCCCTGGTCGGCAGCCTCTATTACCTGGTGCATTCGACCTGGATCTGCGGCGCCCTGTTTCTGCTGGCCGGAGTCATCGCCCGCTGCCGTGGCCCCCGTTTTGCCAACCGCCTGGTATCCGGGCCGGCACTGCCCAGGCCCATGTTGCTGAGTGGGTTGTTCTTTCTGGCGGCCATCTCGGTGATCGGCCTGCCGCCGCTGTCCGGTTTCATCGGCAAGGTGCTGCTGTTGCGTTCGGTGGGCACCGGGGTGTCTGCCGCCTGGTTCTATTCGCTGTTGCTGGGCAGCGGCCTGCTGGCCATCATCGCCTTCAGTCGCGCCGGCAGCACCTTGTTCTGGCGGATCGATACTGCTGCCAGGGCAGGCGAGCCGCTGGATTCGATGCGCCTGATCGCGGTGATGGCGCTATTGCTGTGTTCGCCGCTGCTGGTAGTGCTCGCTGACCCGGTACTGGCCTACCTGGACGCTACCGCCCGCCAGTTGTTGGAACCAGCCGACTACACCCGGCAGATACTGTCCGGCGGGATTGACACTGGAGGTGCCCCATGAGCATCCGCGGTAAATGGTTGCCGCACCCCTGGCTGACGCTGCTGCTGATCGTGGTCTGGCAGTTGCTGGTGAACGACCTGTCGGTCGGCTCGTTGCTGTTGGGGGCTGTGCTGGGCGTGTCGATTCCCCTGCTGACCCAGGTATTCTGGCCAGATCCGCCGCGCCTGCACCGGCCGGGTGTAATGCTCGGTTTTGTGCTGCGGGTGCTGGGTGATATCGTCACCGCCAACTTCGAGGTGGCCAGGCTCATTCTCGGCCCGACGCGCCGGTTGCGCCCGGCCTTCGTGGTCTACCCGCTGGAGTTGCGCGACGAGTTCGCCATCAGCGTCCTGGCGACCACCATCTCCCTCACGCCGGGTACGGTCTCGGCGGACATCAGTGACGACCACCGCCGGCTGCTGATTCACGGTCTGGATGTGCCGGACGAGCAGGAGTTGATCGACACCATCAAACAACGTTACGAGAAGCCGCTGATGGAGGTATTCGAATGCTCCAGAACGTAATCATCCTCTGTCTGGGCATGATCTCGGTGGCCATGGTGCTCTGCCTGCTGCGGCTGTTCCGCGGGCCGGACATGCCCGACCGTGTCCTGGCATTGGACACCCTCTATATCAACGCCATCGCCCTGATCATGCTGCTGGGTCTGCTGCTGGGGTCCAATCTGTACTTCGAAGCGGCGCTGCTGATTGCGGTCATGGGCTTCGTCGGGACGGTGGCGGTGGCCAAATACCTGTTGCGCGGCAACATCATCGAATAGGGAGGCGCAGATGGAGACTATCGTCGAATGGCTGGTGGCGGCCCTGTTGCTGCTGGGTAGCCTGTTCGCCCTGATCGGCTCGTTCGGCCTGTTCAAGCTGCCGGACTTCTACATGCGGCTGCATGGTCCGACGAAGGCGACTACGCTGGGCGTCGGCTCGCTGGTGGTGGCGTCCATGGTGTATTTCAGCACCACCGGGGAGGTGGGGTTGCATGAACTGCTGATCACGCTGTTCCTGTTCATGACCGCTCCGACCAGCGCCAGCATGCTGGCCAAAGCCGCCATGCAGGTGCACGCCGCGCGGGTCGAGCGGACCCGGGGCGAGCCCTGGGAGCAGTAGTTGGCTGTTAGGGTCTGTTCCCGTTTCATTCGCCTGCGCGTTGCAGCATAAAAACTCGCCAGGCTAGGCGTGGGATGCAGGCAATGGTTATTCCCTTGCCAAGTCCCACAACGACGCATGGAGAGTTTTTACGCGCAACCCGAAGGGCCGGGCCTGTTTTTGCGCGATACTGCGTTACTCGATGCTTATTTGGCCCACCAAACTTCGCATCTCGCGCCTTGCCTCGCGCAAAAACAGGCGCCGGCGCGCAGGTGAATGAAACGAGAACAGACCCTAGTCAGCCAGTGCGATATTGGTGGGGTAGGGGGTGAGGATGATTTCCACCCGACGATTCAGCTTGCGGCCGGTGTAGCTGGCATTGTCGGCGCGGGGCTGGTTGTCGGCCATGGCGCTCAGGCGCATGCGCTGACGTTCGATGCCGCCAAGGCGCAGCACACTGGCCACTGCCTGGGCCCGCTCCATGCTCAGCTTCTTGTTCAGCTCATCGCTGCCGTCGCTGTCGCTATGACCGACCACGGTCAACTGGCTGGCGCCGTCGACTTTGAGTGCCTGGGCAACCTTGCTCAGCGGCACCAGGCCGGAGGGCAGCAACAGGGTGCGTTTGGGGTGGAAGTTGCCATCCACCGGGATCAGCAGGCGGATCTGCTCGCCTTCGCGCTCGATCTCATAACCCTGCTGCTCAGCAATACTGGTGAGGTTGACGATGCGAGACTCGGCCCAGGACGGTGCCGGCGGTGCCTGCACTACTTCCTGCTTGGAGGAACAGGCGGTGACGAAAACCAGTGAAGCAAGTGCCAGTGTTTTTATGATATTCATGTGCAGTCCAGACGGTGAGTTAACCTGGGTCATCGAAAGTGCACACAGGTTACCACCGGGAAATCGGATTGTGACCACCAAATGCAAGCAATTCATCGGTTTATGGCCGATTCTTCAAAGAGGTTCACACTATGGCGGGTTGGATTGGCCGAATACCGGCGTTGGCAGTCGTTTTTTGTCCCCTGATATTGACTGGCTGCGCCTCCTGGTCCTTCTGGCCGTCGGATAAAGAGGCGTCTGCGCAGGTGGTGGCCGGGTTGATCGAGCGGGGTGACGACGACCGTTGGGTTCTGCGCCCCTGTGGTCGGGAGCACGAGCGGCTGCTGCAGCCGACGCCGCAGTTGCGCGAACTGTTCGATGATGTCGCCCAGCCGGGGCAGGTATCGATGTTTGCGGAGTTGCAGGTGACCGAGGATGAGGGCCGCTGGATCGTCCAGCAGACCCAGCGCCTGCAGACTACCGGCCGTGGCTGCATGGACAACAGCGCCCGGAACAGCCAATGGGTCGGCTTCAGTCATGATGCGAACTGGCGGGTGGATATCAGCTCCCGGGGATTGACGTTGACTACCGAGGATGGGGAAAGCGGCCGGCAGCTGGCGACCATCCATGAGCAACTGCCGGACGGGGCCCAGGTATTTCGCGGCGTGCAGGATCAAGGTCTGGAATTGTGGCTGTACCCCACCGGCTGCATCGACCGCAGTACCGGTGACTACTATCACCTGAGCGCGACCCTGGTGCGCGATGGGCAGCGGCTGCGGGGTTGTGGATATCAGGGTGGACAGGCGACGGCGCCCTGAGTCGCTGCTGGGGCTGACCTGACGGCCCGCATCGCCGCGAGGCGCGGCTCCTACAAAAAATGAGCGTAGCAGTACCAACCTGCCCGCTAACCCATACCGGTATGAGCGGCGCCTCGCCGCGATGGTGCCGGCAGGATGCTCCGGGTTTCAAGCCCCCAGATACGCCTCCCGCACCTGCGGGTTGGCCAGCAGCTCCTCGCCGCTGCCCTGCATGAGGATGTGGCCGTGTTCCATTACATAACCTCGGTCGGCCAGCTTCAGCGCCTGGTTGGCGTTCTGCTCGACCAGGAAAATGGTCACGCCCTGGCGGCGCAGCTCTTCGATGATCTCGAAAATCTGCTGGATGATGATCGGCGCCAGACCGAGTGAAGGCTCGTCGAGCAGCAACAGTCTCGGTTTGCTCATCAGCGCCCGGCCGATGGCGAGCATCTGCTGTTCGCCGCCGGACATGGTCCCGGCGCGCTGTTGATAGCGCTCCTTCAGCCGGGGAAACAGCTCCAGCGTTGCCTGCAGTTGGGCCTGCACCTCATTGCGGTCGAGAAAGAAGGCGCCCATCGCCAGGTTCTCTTCCACCGTCAGCCGGGAAAACACCCGCCGCCCCTCGGGCACGATGGCGATATCCCGGCGCATGATGTCGCAGGTTTCCATCCCGGCCAGTTCCTCGTCCCGGTAGCGAATGCTGCCGCTGGTGGGAGCAGGGTCGCCGCACAGGGTCATCAACAGGGTGGTCTTGCCGGCACCGTTGGCACCGATCAGCGTGACGATCTCGCCGGCCTCGACCTCCAGACTGACGTTGTGCAGCGCCTGGATCTTGCCATAGAAGGTATTGACGTCAGTGAATGACAGCATGGTTCAGGTCTCTCCCAGATAGGCCTTGATCACCTCGGGATCGCGGCACACCTGCTCCGGCGTGCCGGTTGCCAGGGGACAGCCCTGGTTGATCACCACCACCTGATCGGAAATGCCCATCACCAGTTTCATGTCGTGCTCGATCAGCAGAATGGTCAGCCCATGCTCTCGGCGCAGTTCGGCAATCAACTCCTGCAGATCGGCGGTTTCCCGCGGGTTGAGCCCGGCGGCGGGCTCGTCGAGCATGAGCAGGGTCGGGCGGGTGACCATGCAGCGGGCGATTTCCAGACGGCGCTGTTGACCATAGGCCAGGGTGCCGGCGGTGCGGTTGGCGAACTCCAGCAGGCCGGTGCGCTCCAGCCATTGCCTGGCGCGGTCCAGTGCTTCCTTTTCGCTGCGGCGAAAGCCCGGCGTCTTCAGCAGCCCGGCGAGCATGTTGGTATTCATGTGGTGGTGCTGGGCCACCAGCAGGTTCTCCACCACGCTCATCTGCTTGAACAGTCGCACATGCTGGAAGGTACGCACCATGCCCTTGCGTGCCAGCTTGAAGCCGGGCATGCCGCTGACTTCCTCGCCGCGAAAGCGGATACTGCCGGCGCTGGGTTTGTAGAAGCCGGTCAGGCAATTGAAGACGGTGGTCTTGCCGGCGCCGTTGGGACCGATCAGCGAGACGATCTGGCCCTCGGCGACCTGCAACGCGACCTCGTTGACGGCCAGCAGCCCACCGAAACGCATGCACAGGCCGGACACATCCAGCAGCGGAGCGGCAATACTCATGTTTCCAACTCCATGTGCGGGCGTTTCATCGGCAGCAGGCCCTGGGGCCGCCAGATCATCATCAGGACCATCAGCAGGCCGAACAGCAGCATGCGGTATTCATCGAACTGGCGCGCCACCTCCGGCAGCAGGGTCATGATGATGGCCGCCAGGATCACACCCAGTTGCGAACCCATGCCTCCCAACACCACGATGGCCAGGATGATCGCCGATTCGATGAAGGTGAAGGATTCCGGGCTGATGAAGCCCTGGCGCGCGGCGAAGAAGCAGCCGGCAAAGCCGGCGAAGGTGGCACCGATGGTGAAGGCGTTGAGCTTGACCGCGGTGGGATTGATACCCAGCGAACGGCAGGCCACTTCGTCTTCGCGCAGCGCCTCCCAGGCCCGGCCTACCGGCATGCGCAGCAGCCGATTGATGACGAACAGGGTCAGCAGCACCAGTAGCAGGGCGAGGAAATACAGGAACATCACCCGGTGTACCGAGTTGAAGGCGATACCGAAGAACTCGTGAAAGGTCTGCATGCCCTCGCTGGCGCGGCGGCTGAACTCCAGGCCGAACAGGTCCGGCTTGGGAATGCTGCCGATGCCGTTGGGGCCATTGGTCAGGGCGGTGAAATTGTTCAACAGGATGCGGATGATCTCGCCGAAGCCGAGGGTGACGATGGCCAGGTAGTCACCGCGCAGGCGCAGCACCGGAAAGCCCAGCAGAAAACCGAACAGCGCGGCCATGGCCCCGGCGGCGACCAGCCCGGTCCAGAAGCCGACGCCGAAATACATCGCCAGCAGGGCATAGGTATAGGCGCCGACGGCGTAGAAACCGACATAACCCAGATCCAGCAGCCCGGCCAGCCCCACCACGATATTCAGCCCCAGGCCGAGCATCACATAGATCAACACCAGCGTGGCCAGGTCGATATTGCTGCGGTTGCTGAGGAACGGCCAGATCAGCGCGGCGGCGATCAGAAAACACCAGAACAGCCGGCGCACGGCCGGCCGCCCGGCGAGAATGCTGAACGCCGCCGGGGTGCGGGGCAGGGCCGGTACTCTGAACCACAACGCCGTCAGTTGATCGCGGAACAGGTTGAACAGGAAGATGAACAACGCCGCTGCGGCGATCTTCATGGCCACGTCCGGCCCGGCGCCGGTCAGTACCAGCCCGGTGCCCTGCTGGCTGATACGAACTCCCATCAGCAGACCGCTGAGCGCGACCACCACCACGGCGGAGATCAGCGCCGGTTTCAGATTGCGCATCATACCTTCTCCACCTCCGGTCGCCCGAGAATGCCACTGGGGCGGAACAGCAGAATCAGAATCAGCAGGCTGAAGGCCACCACATCCTTGTATTCGGCGCTGAAATAGCCGGAGGTCATGGCTTCGGCCACGCCCAGCAGCAGGCCGCCGAGCACCGCGCCGGGAATACTGCCAATGCCGCCGAGGACCGCCGCCGTGAAGGCCTTGAGTCCGGCCATGAAACCGATGTAGGGATTGATCACCCCGTAGTACATGCCCAGCAGCACGCCGGCCACTGCCGCCAGGGCGGCGCCGATAACGAAGGTCAGGGCGATGATGCCATTGGTGTTGATGCCCAGCAGGTTGGTCATCTTCAGGTCTTCGGCGCAGGCACGGCAGGCGCGACCCATGCGCGAGCGGGTGATGAACAGCGTCAGCAGGGTCATGCTGATCAGCGTCACCACGAAGATGATGATCTGCATATAGGACAGGGTGGCGTGGAAGCCGCTTGCGGGGCCGATGTCGATGCCGCCGCGCACCAGGTTGGGCATGGCAATGTCCCGCGACCCCTGTGCCAGGCGCACCAGATTCTGCAGAAAGATCGACATGCCGATGGCGGAAATTAATGGGATCAGCCGGTTGCCGCCGCGCAGCGGGCGATAGGCGACCCGCTCGATGCTGTAACCGTAGGCGCTGGTGACGATCATGCTCACCACCAGGGCACCGATGATCAGCAGGGGCAGCGACTCGATGCCCATCAGCGCCAGCGCCGCCAGCACGATAAAGGCGATGTAGCTACCGATCATGTACACCTCGCCATGGGCGAAGTTGATCATGCCGATGATGCCGTAGACCATGGTGTAGCCGATGGCGATCAGGGCATAGGTACTGCCCACGGTGAGGCCGTTGAGCAGTTGTTGCAGCAGATAGTAGAAACTGTCGGGCATGGATACATCCTTGAGCGCGGGGCCGGCGTTGCCGCCGACCCGTGAGCAGATTGCGTTACTCGCTCAGTGCGGTCTTGGTTCCGTCCGCATGCCACTCATAGACCACGAAATTGAAATCTTTCAGGTCGCCCTTCTCATCGAAGGCCAGTTTGCCGGTGGGGGTGTCGAAGGTGTTGCTGCGCAGTGCTTCGGCCACATCGGTGGGGTCGGTGCTTTCCGCCAGGCGGATGCCGTCGGCAATCACCTGTACTGCCGCGTAGGAGGGAAACACGAAGGGGCCGCGCGGGTCCTGCTTGCGCTCCTTGAACGCCTCCACCAGGTGAGCGTTGGCCGGGTCCTCGTCGAACGCCTTGGGCAGGGTTACCAGCATGCCCTCGGCTGCCTCGCCGGCAATTGCGCTGATGTCGCTGTTACCCACGCCTTCCGGGCCCATGAAGGTGATATCCAGGCCCTGCTCGCGGGCCTGGCGCAGGATCAGCCCCAGTTCCGGGTGATAGCCGCCGAAATAGGCGAAATCGACGCCGGATTGGCGCAAGCGGGCAACCAGCGAGGAGAAGTCCTTGTCGCCGGCGGTAATGCCATCGAAGATCGGCACCTCGATGCCGGCTTCGGTCAGGACATCGCGTACCGCGGTGGCGATACCTTCGCCGTACTGTTGTTTGTCATGGATCACCGCCACCTTCTGCGGCTTCACCTGCTCGACGATGTACTTGCCGGCGGTCGGTCCCTGCAGGCTGTCCAGGCCGATGGTGCGGAACACCAGCTCGTACCCGCGGTTGGTGATGTCAGGGCTGGTGGCGGCGGGGGTGACCATGAGGATGCCTTCATCTTCGTAGATGTCGGTGGCCGGCTGGGTGGAACTGGAGCAGAGATGACCGACCACGAAGCTGATGCCCTCGTTGACGATACGGTTGGCTACGGCGACGGCCTGTTTCGGGTCGCAGGCATCATCGAACACCACGCCTTCGAGCTGGGCGCCGTTGACCCCGCCGGCCTTGTTGATCATGTCGATGGCCATATTGGCCCCGGTGAACTGCATGTCGCCATACTGTGCCACGGCGCCGGTAACCGGGCCGGCGAGGGCGATGCGGATGTTCTCGGCGGCCAGGGTCAGGCTGCTGACGCCGGCCAGGGCGGTGATGACGATGAACTGAGAAAGAGCCTTGCGCTGTGTCTTTTTCATGCCATTTGCTCACTTTTTTATTGGAGTTGTATTCGGTTCTGCTGACGTTATCCTGCGCCGCATGAAGGCCGAGCGCGGACGGGATGAAACGCCGACAGATAGGTGAACTGTAGCGGAGGCGCTGCCAACTCGCTACTCCCTGGCCGCTTCGGTTTCCAATTGGCTGGATATTGCATCTGGCGCTGTGATGGTTACCATGCGCAACATTCATTCCCCAGAGGTAGAAACCATGTCCGCGCCAAGCGAAACCTATGCCGCCATCCTCGGCGCCACCGCCCAGATCGAATGGAACGCCCTCGAGCCGCATTTTGCCCGGGGTGAGCTGCTGGTGGTCGACAGGGGGCTGGATCTGGTCGCCGTGGCCCAGGCGTTTATCGACGATGACAGCGGTCAGGTGAAGGCCTGGATGGAGCAGGGGCTGTTGGCCGCCGTCTCCGATGCCCAGGCGGCCGACTGGTTCGAACGCAACCCGGATACGCTCTGGGCAGTGGTGATTCGGCCATGGGTATTGATGCAGGAGCGGGGCTAACCCCAGCGCCTCCGCAACCAGGCGCTCAGTGCATCCACCAGCAGCACCATCACCAGCATCGCCAGGATCACGCTGGCGGCGCGGGGTTGCTGGAACAGGCTGAGGGTCACGTAGAGCATCTGCCCCAGCCCACCAGCACCGACAAACCCCAGCACCGCGGCCATGCGGATATTGTTTTCCCAGCGATACAGGGTGTAGCTCAACCACTGCGCCAGTACGCCCGGCAGGGTGCCGTAACAGAAGGCCGCCACCGGGCCGGCGCCGGCGTCGCGCAGGGCGCGGGTGGGGCCGGGAGGGGTGTTTTCCAGGGCTTCGGCAAACAGGCGGCCTAATACGCCGGCCGTGTGCAGCGCCAGTGCCAGGGTGCCGGCAAAGGGACCGAGCCCTGCGGCCAGTACCATCAGCGCGGCCCAGACCAGCTCCGGTATCGAACGCAATGCATTGAGCAGCAATCGCGCCAGCAGCTTTGCCACCACCCCCAGCCGCCCGGCTGCCAGCAAGCTAAGCGCCGCGCCGGCCACTGCCGCCAGCAGTGTGCCGATCGCGGAGATGGCCAAGGTTTCCAGTGCGCCATGGAAGATCTGCTGCAGCCAGGCAGAGGAGGTGTCCGGGGGGAAGAAGGAGCTGGCATAGCTCTGCATCTGCTGCAGCCCGTCACCGGCGAACAGGGCCATGAAGTCCAGCTTCAGCCAGCTGAAGGACGCCACCACCGCTGCCAGCAGCAGTGCGATCCAGATCAGCGCTTCGAGCTGCCGCTTCATGCCAACCGCCGGCGCAACAGGTTGCTGAGCTGGTCCGCCGCCAGCACCAGGACCAGGAAAGTCAGCAGGATGGTTACCACCTCGCCGCCGGCAAACATGCGAATCGACAGGTCGATCATCTGTCCCAGCCCGCCGGCCCCGACAAAGCCCATGATCACCGAGGCGCGGATGGCGCATTCCCAGCGGTACAGCGTATAGGAGGTCAACTCCTGCGCGGCGGCGGGCAGAATGCCATAGCAGAACGCGGCCAGCCGCGAGCTGCCGGCCTGCAGCAAGGCCTGGGCGGGCAGGCGATCCACCGATTCGTAGATTTCCGCATAGACCTTGCCGAGCATGCCGCTGTAAGTGATGGCGATGGCCAGGACCCCCGCCGTCGGGCCCAGCCCCACGGCGCGCACGAACAGCAGTGCCCAGACGATTTCCGGAATGCTGCGCAGCACGATCAGCAGCAGGCGCGCCGGATAGCGCAGCAGCCGGCCGAGATGACTCGGTTGCCCGCGCAGCACGGCCGACACCGACAGCGCATGGCTGGATACCAGACTCAGCGGCAGCGCCAGCAGCAATGCCAGCACCAACCCGGCGGTAGCCATGGCCAGGGTTTCCAGCGTGGCCCTGCCGAGCAATACGAGAAAGCCTGCCGATCGCTCTGGTGGCCAGAAGCCGGCCAGAAAGCGCGCAAAGATATCCAGGTTGCGCGGATCGACCAGGGTAGCGGGATGGAACTCGGTCAATACCAAGCCGGGCCAGAGCAACAACAGCGCGAGAACGGTCACCAGCAGGCGAGGCAGGGCGGCTGGATCGCGGGCGCGTTCGGCCCTGGCAGGGCTCAGGTGCATCGGCGTGGTGCCCGCGTTGCTGGACCCGTCAGGGGCTCTGCAGCGCTGAAGCTGTCATTGCTGTACAGCTGATCCAGCTCCGTCTGGGAAACGCGCTCGGCAGGCAGATCGAACAGCACCCGCCCGCCCCGCAGGCCGATGATCCGGGGAAAATGCCGCAGGGCCAGATCCACCGCGTGCAGGCTGGCAACCAGGCTGATCTGGCGCTGGGCCGCAACCTTGCCCAGCAGGCTGAGGGTATGATCGGCCAGCACCGGGTCCATGGCCGAGACCGGTTCGTCAGCCAGCAGCAGATCTGCGCGCTGATACAGCACCCGGGCGATACCCACGCGTTGCAGCTGGCCGCCGGAGAGCTGGTCGCAGCGGGCGAACAACTTGTCCTGCAGGTCCAGCGGCGCCAGCGCGGCGCGGGCCCCGGCCACATCCAGCGGATAGCACAGCGAGACCAGGGCGCGCAGCAGCGACCATTGTCCCAGCCGGCCGGCCAGCACCGCGGTGACTACCCGCTGGCGCGGTGGCAGCGGCGGGCTCTGGTGGATCAGACCGATGCGGGCCCGCAGCCTGCGCAATGCGCGGCCTTTGAGCGTGGCTGGATTGCTATCCAACAGCTGCATCTGCCCGGCGCTGGGCGCAAGTCCGGTACCGAGCAGCCGCAGCAGACTGGTCTTGCCCGCGCCGGACGGCCCGATAATGGCGACCCGTTCACCGTGATTGATGCTCAGGTCAATATCGTGCAGGGCTTGAAAACCACCGGGGTGGGTCAGGCCCACCCCGTCAAGCCGTACGGTCACTGCAACAGGCCGGCGGAGCGGGCCGCCTCTTCAATACCCTGGTAGTTCTCGGCACTGGTTTCAACGAAGCGCGAGGCCCGCTGCAGATCCAGAATGGCCTTGTGCTCGGGGTTCTCCGGGTCCAGCTTGAGGAACGCGGCCTTGATGTCCTGCACCAGTTGCGCATCCAGATCGCCGCGCACGGTCCAGTTGTAGTCGAAGTAGGCCGGCGTGGTGCTGTAGACGCGCACCTTGGCAGTATCGACCTTGTTCTCCTCGACCAGCTTTTCCCAAACCGAGGTGTTCAGCACCCCGGCATCCACCCGACCGGCTTCAACCCAGGCGACGGTAGCGTCATGGGCGCCGGAAAAGCCGACGCGGCTGAAGTCGTCGTCGGGATTGATACCGTCCTGCAGCAGGAAGTAGCGCGGCATCAGGTGGCCCGAAGTAGAGGACACCGAGCCGAAGGCGAAGCTCTTGCCCTGCAGATCCTGATGTTCTTTGATCCCGGGGTCGGCGGTGATGAAGGTGCTGGTGAATACCTCATCTTCTTCCCGCTGCACTACTGGAATGGCATCGCCGGTACGCAGCCGCGCCTGGACAAAGGTGAAACCACCGAGCCAGGCCATATCCAGGCGCCCGGCACCCAGGGCCTCGACCACGCCAGCGTAGTCGGACACCGGCTGGAAAGTCACTTCAATGCCCAGCTCCTGCTCCAGGTAGGCACCCAGCGGCTCGAACTTGCGCAGCAGCTCGGTAGGCGCTTCATCGGGGATGGCAGACACGCGCAGCACCTTGGTCTCGGCGTGGGCGGGCAGAAAACTGACGGCAAGGGTCATGCAAACGCCGGCCAGGACGGCCAACGGGCGGCGAAAAGTCGACATGTATTTCTCCGGTTCAATAGCGGAAGACTCCCATCCGGTGGTCGAGGCCGGATGAGGCGTGGCGCAAGTTTACTGGAACCGGCCGGACGGGCAAACTGC
>DXBL01000109.1 GCA_019116555.1 Candidatus Pseudomonas excrementavium | reverse complement strand
TGGTGGGCATTCTGCTGGCATCCGTGGGTGGCGACTCAAACTACAAGGCAATTTATAAACGCTTTCGTCGTGATGAAGTCATCTGGTCGGAGATTCGCAAGGTCCTGTTGGATGAAAGGAAAGGGTTGCTTGCACTGAGTGTTGACTGGGAAAACAGGGTAATTGACCCTGCAGAGGTTGATCTTGCCAATAAAGAGCATCATATCCACTTGTACCCTATTTATTTCCGTAAAGACCAGGAACAAGCCGTTCTTTCGCTAATGAAGGAGAAGATGGCGGAAGGTACATCCTTGATGGATGGCAGTTACAAATACCCATTTTCAGGCTGAGGGTGACTGCATCACATCGAGTGACAGCAAGGCCGCCCTTATATTATGGCAAGTAGCCGATCCCAACTGGATATCTGAAATTAGAGCCGATCAGTAAGTAGTACTTAAGAAGAAGCCCGGCGAACCGGGCTTTTCTTTCACTCAATCACTCAATTGTGCGCATGCAAGATGCTATTCAACTGAATAGCACTCTTATTGGTCTTGCACTCAATCGAGCCGGTCTGCGAGTTGCGGCGGAACAACAGGTCGGGCTGGTTGGCGAGGTTGCGGGCCTTGGTGATTTCCACCAGGTTGTCGGCGTCGTCCAGCAGCGCGACCTTGAGGCCGGCGGTGATGTACAGGCCGGCTTCCACGGTGCAGCGATCGCCCAGCGGGATACCGATACCGGCGTTGGCGCCGATCAGGCAGCCTTCGCCCACTGCGATGACGATGTTGCCACCACCGGAGAGGGTGCCCATGGTGGAGCTGCCACCGCCCAGATCCGAACCCTTGCCAACGAACACGCCAGCGGAGATGCGGCCTTCGACCATGCTGGTGCCGGCGGTACCGGCATTGAAGTTGATGAAGCCTTCATGCATGACGGTGGTGCCTTCGCCAACGTAAGCGCCCAGGCGGACCCGGGCGGTATCGGCGATGCGCACGCCGCTGGGCACGACATAATTGGTCATCAGCGGGAATTTGTCGACGCTGTGCACCTGCAGGTCGCGGCCTTCGAGGCGGGCGGCCAACTGACGCTGTGGCAGCTCGTTCAGGTCGACGGCGCCTTCATTGGTCCAGGCGACGTTGGGTAGCAGCGGGAACAGACCGGCCAGCACCACTTCATGGGGTTTGACCAGGCGGTGCGACAGCAGGTGCAGCTTGAGGTAGGCGCCGGGGGTGGTGATGGGCGCGTCATCGGTTTCCAGGATGGTGGCGACCAGCGGGCGGGTGCTGTGCTGCAGCTGGCTGGCCAATGCGCCGAGCTCGGCAAAGCCTGCATCGGTAAGGGCTTTGCCCAGTACGGCGCACTGGCTGGCGTCAAGATGGATGGCCTGGTTGCCACCGTCATAGCCGAGCTGCTCGGCGAACACGGCGACGATGCGGCGGTCGGGCTTCAAGAGTGGTTGGGGGTAGAACACTTCCAACCAGTCGCCGGCATTGTTCTGGGTGCCGATACCCAGGGCCAGGCTGAAATGGTCACTCATCAGGGGTTGTTCCTTGTGCATGTAGTCAGAAGGCAGCGGCGTAAAGGTCGGGCTTGAAGCCCACCAGACGCTGTGAGCCGGTATCCAGTACCGGTCTTTTTATCATTGAAGGGTTGGCCTGCATCAGGGCGACGGCCTTGTTCTGGTCGATGTCCTGCTTGTCGGCGTCATCGAGCTTGCGGAAGGTCGTGCCCTGGCGGTTGAGAATTTTCTCCCAGCCATGTTCGCTGCACCAGGCATGCAGGCGGTCGGTATCGATGCCTTCCTTCTTGTAGTCGTGGAAGTGGTATTCGATGCCATGTTCGTCCAGCCAGGTGCGGGCTTTCTTCATGGTGTCGCAGGCCTTGATGCCGTACAGGGTGATCATGGTCAGAGGCTCCTGATAAAGGTACGAATACGTTGTGCTGCTTCGATGCAGTCGGCGAGCGGCGCGACCAGTGCCAGGCGCACGCGGCCGGCGCCGGGGTTGTAGCCCTCGACATCACGGGACAGATAGCGCCCCGGTACCACGGCCACGTTCTGCTCGGCCAGCAGGCGGCGGGTGAAGGTTTCATCATCGATGGGCGTAACGGGCCACAGGTAGAAGCCGGCATCGGGGCGCTGGACGTCCATGACTCCGCCGAGGATATCCAGCACGGCATTGAATTTGGCCTGATACAGATCGCGGTTGATGGCCACATGGTGCTCATCTTGCCAGGCGGCCAGGCTGGCCAGTTGGGTCTGAACCGGCATGGCGCAGCCGTGATAGGTGCGATAGGTCAGATAGGGCGCGAGCAGGCGGGCGTCACCTGCGATAAAGCCGGAGCGCAGGCCGGGCAGATTGGAGCGTTTGGACAGGCTGTGGAAGACCACGCAGCGGGAGAAGTCCGTACGCCCCAGGCTGGCGCAGGCCTGCAGCAGGCCGACCGGAGCCGGCTGCCCCGGTGAGTAGATTTCGCTGTAGCACTCATCCGAGGCGATGACGAAGTCGTATTCGTCGGCCAGGGCGATGAGTTTCTGCAGGGTGGCCAGTGGAGTGACGGCGCCGGTGGGGTTGCCGGGCGAGCAGATGAACAGCAACTGACAGCGCCGCCAGATCTCTGCCGGCACATCATCAAAGTCGGGGACAAAACCGTTGCTGGCATCGCAGGCCAGGTAATGTGGCTGTACCCCCGCCAGCAGCGCCGCACCTTCATAGATCTGATAGAAGGGGTTGGGGCTGACCACCAGCCCCTGCGGGTCGCGCTGGACCACGGCCTGGGTAAAGGAGAACAGGGCTTCGCGGGTGCCGGTGACCGGCAATACGTGCCGGTCGGCGTCGAGCATGCCGGCGGGCAGTTGGAAACGCTGGGTCAGCCAGTCGGCGATACCTTGGCGCAGCGCCAACAGGCCCGCGGTCGAGGGATAGGTCGCCGCCTTGTCCAGGTTCGCCGCCACGGTCTCCAGCACGAACGCCGGCGAATCATGCTTGGGCTCGCCGATGGACAGGGAAATCGGTGATAGCTCCGGGTTGGGAACGATATCGGCGACCAGGGCCCGCAACTTCTCAAAGGGGTAGGGTTGCAGTTGCTGCAGGTCCTGGTTCATCCGGGTCGATCCTCAAAACACGATTGAATGGGGTGTGCCGTTATCCGACTGCTGGGTGTGG
>DXBL01000008.1 GCA_019116555.1 Candidatus Pseudomonas excrementavium | reverse complement strand
TGACATAGCGGTCAACACCGCCTACCAGGGTGTAGGTCTTGCTGTCATAGCCGAGGGCGGCAGAGGTACTGTCGTAATCGCCGCGGGTGTAGATGCCGCGGATGAAGTAGCCGAGATCGCCCTGGTCACCGGAGGCTGCGCCGCCGCGGGCGATGCGCATGGAGTCGACCATGTCCGGTGACAGGTTGACGTTGGCGTTGCTGTAATTCATCAGGTGAATGTCATTGCTGGCCATGCCGGTGCGGCGCAGGTCGGACAGCCGGTCCAGCACCACCCGACGGACCTGGCGGCTGTTGGCTGCAGCGGTACGCAGCATCTGGCTGACCTGATATTGGCTCAGCTTGCGGTATTGTCCGGGGTCATTGATCTGCTGGCCGATCTGTTGCAGTCCGCTGTTATTGGAGGCGGCGATGGCGCTGCAGATCTGCGCGGCCACGCCGCTGGCGTCATTGCAGTCGATCCCGACCACGGGCGTCTGCCCGGCGGAAATCTCCGCCACCAGCTTGGCCAGCTCGCCACTCAGCGCGGCCAGGGCATCGGCGTCGGTGTATACGCTGCGCAGGCCATCAATATCCATGGCGGTGCCGCCGCTGGCCAGGGCCAGCTCGGTATAGTCGGCCTGGGTGGTGCCATCGGCCGAAGCCAGGATGTAACCCTGGACCTTGGTGATCACTCCTGATTCATCTTTTACATAGGCGTAGCCGGTCGCCGGATCAGCGCCGACCACCGCGATGGCCGGGTTGCCCTCGAGGTCGGTGAAGCGCTGGCTGACCACCGCGTGCACCACGGTGTTGTACTGCGCCAGTTGCCCCTGGATGTAGGCCTTGTCGATCTCGGTCATGCCGCTGGGCAGATGCGCGGTGTCAAGGTTGGTGCGGTCGTTGTCGCGGTCTTCATCGGTAATCAGCATGATGGAGGCGCCGGCGGTCGGGCGAAAATCGAAATTGCGGAAGGTGTAATCGATGGCCCGGTAGCCGTCTTCGGTGCCGCCGGTGGTCACCAGTTCCGAGGTAATGGCATGGAATTCCTCAGCCGTACCCCAGACCTTGTCCGGGTCGAGGGACAGGTTGAAGTGGCGGTAGAAGTCCGCTCCGTTCTCGCGTCCGGCCTCACTGGCCGATGGCGAGGTATAGGTGGCCCCGCCGAAGCCGACCAGGCCGTACTGGTTGAGGGTCACGTTCTGGTCCTTGAGCATGCTGTCGAGATTGCGCACATAAGTACCAATGAAGGCATTGTGTTCGCCGGACATGGAACCGGACTCATCAATGACGATGGCCATATCCAGAGTGGTGGCAGCATGCAGTATGCCGCTCATCAGCGTTGAACTGATGGCGCACGCAAGCAGGGTAGGTTTGCAGATTTTCATGGGAAGCTCCGTAGCTGCCCTCGGCAGAAGGGCGCAGGGTTCTCTTACGGAAGCACTTCAACACGCCCGCTGATCGGCAAGGCGACGTCTGTCGAGAAAACAGATTCCAGATTCAGTGCGGGGCGGTCAGTTGTTCTTGTTGGGGCAAATGACCGGCCCGGGCTGATTCTGGCCTCGTTTATAAAACTTTTCAACTGCGCGGGCACGCGGGATGATGCCGGGCCGCAGGGCCCGGCCGGCCAGTCGGATCACTCGTTTTCAGCGGCGAGAAAGTTTACCGCCATCATCGCCATGGCGCGGCTGCCTACTACCAACGCGCTCTCATCGACGAAGAACTCGGGGTTGTGGTTGGGCGCAGCGGTGGCCGGGTCCTGGCCGTCAGGGGTTACGCCGAGAAACACATACAGGCCCGGCGCCTGCTGGGCGAAGAAGGAAAAGTCCTCGGCCGCGCCCGGCAGTTCAGCGGTGGCCACCTTGCCGTCAGCCGCGCGCTCAAGCACCGGAGCCATGCTTGCGGTCAGCTCGGCGTCATTGATGGTGGTGCTGTACATCGGCTCGATGGAGACCTCGGCGGTAGCCCCGGCGCTTTCGGCTATCTTTTCCGCGCTCAGCGTCAGGTCATCGCGCAGTTTGTCGCGAACGTCCTGGTCATAGGTACGAATGGTGCCGGACATGGCCACGCTTTCGGGGACGATGTTCGGGCCGCTGCCGCCGTGGATGCTGCCGATGGTCACTACCGCCGGCGACCGGGTCAGGTTGGCCTTGCGGCTGACCACGGTCTGCACGCCATTGATTATCTGGGCCGATGCGACCACGGGGTCGATGGTGTTCCAGGGCATGCCGCCATGGCCCTGATGACCGGTTACGGTGATGTTCAGCATATCGCTGGCGGCGGTGGTGGCGCCGCTGCGCCAGCTCAGTTGACCCGACGGGCCGGGCATGACGTGCATGGCGAAAATGGCGTCGGGTTTGACCGACTCGAACAGACCATCTTCGAGCATCAGCTTGGCGCCCCAGCTGGCATCGGGGCCGGCTGTCCCTGTGCTTTTGCAGTACCATTCCATGGTCAGACAAGTTTAACGTTTTGATGTGCCATCGAATTGTGGACGGAGTAACTGAATGTGTGAGTTGATGGGTATGAGCGCCAACGTACCGACGGATATCTGCTTCAGCTTTTCCGGGCTGATGCAGCGTGGCGGCAAGACCGGGCCGCACTGTGATGGCTGGGGTGTGGCCTTTTATGAAGGCAAGGGGGTGCGTAGTTTCCACGACCCGGCCCCATGCCACAGTTCTGCGGTGGCTCAGTTGATCGAGCGTTATCCGATCAAGTCGGAAAATGTGATCTGCCATATCCGCCAGGCCAATGTCGGCCGGGTCAGCCTGGCCAACACTCATCCATTTACCCGTGAGTTGTGGGGCCAGTACTGGACCTTTGCCCACAATGGCCAGATCAATGACTTCGAGGCTGGTCCGGGGCCTTTCCAGCCGGTTGGCAATACTGACAGCGAAGCCATTTTCTGCGATCTGCTCAACCGTCTGCGTGGGCTATTCGCCGAGCAGCCAAGCCAATCCGAGATCCTCGATTGCCTGACCGCAGCGGGCGCCGAATACTCGACGCGCGGGGTATGCAATGTGCTGCTGAGCAACGGTGAATGGCTGTTTACCCTGTGTTCCACCAAGCTGGCCTGGATTACCCGCCGTGCGCCTTTCGGGCCCGCCCATCTGCGCGATGTGGAGATGGCGGTGGACTTCCAGGAGCACACCACGCCGAACGATGTAGTTACCGTGATCGCGACGGAGCCGCTGACCACCAACGAGCAATGGCACGCCTGCCGGCCGGGTGAATGGCATCTATGGCAGGGTGGCGAAAGCGTCCGTCAGGGCCGTCTCGCCAGTTTCCAGTCGGGCGATGGCAGGCGGTCGGTCTGTCTGAACTCGCAGCCACCAACCTCGTCGTAAACAGGGAGAGGCCCCACGATCGAGGTGACTGGATATGTACGAACACATCACGCGAGCTGCACTTGCCGAGTTGCTGAAACTGCAAGGTCAAACCTTCGTTTCGCTATACATGCCCATGGAGCGGACATTTCCCGAGCGCGAACAGAACAAGGTTCGTTTCAAGAACCTCTTGCGCCAGCTGCGCGAGCAGTTGGAAGGGGCAACAGCTCCGACGGAGCAGACGTTGTTGCAGCAGTTCGAGGCGCTGCTCAACGAGGATGAATTATGGAATACCCCGCGGAGCGGACTCGCGGTGCTGGGCAGCGAAAACCTGTTCAAGGTGTTTTCCCTGCACCAGGTCGTGGAAGAACGTGTCCGGGTGGATCGTCAGCCCTATCTCCAGCCCCTGTTGCGCATAAGCCAGTTGGCGGAAGGCTTCCAGATCCTCTGTGTGACCCGCGATGCGGTTCGCTTGTGCGAAGGGGATCGGCACGTAACCCACCAGGTCGAACTGCATCCATCGGTGCCGCGCAACCTGGAGGAGGCGCTCGGTACCGAGCTGACCGACAAGAACCAGGCCGGGTTCCCGGGCGGCTTCAGCCGGGCGGCGGAAAAGGCCGGCGGCATGACCATGCATGAGGCCGGCGGCGGTGGTAAGCAGGAGGAGATCGATATTGACCGCGAGCGCTATTTTCGCGCCATCGACAAGGCCATCACCGAACACCATTCCCGTCCGGGTCTGCCGCTGATCCTGGCAGCATTACCCCGCAACCAGGCGGCCTTCCGGGCGGTCAGCCACAACTCGCAACTGCTGGATGAGGGTATTCCCATGGATCCGTCGCTGCTGGAAGCGGCTGAGCTGCGCCGCCAGGCCGCGGAAATCATGACCCGGCGGCACAGCGCCTGGCTGGACGGCATCCTGGAGCGCTACGGCGCCGCCAAGGGCAAGCAGCTGGCCTGCGAGAGCCTTCCGGAGATTGGCGAGGCGGTGTACGCCGGGCGGGTATCGTTGTTGCTGGTCGAGTCGGGCCGCAGCGTACCGGGAGTGGTCAATCCGCAGAGCGGAGCAGTGGAGCTCTACGAGCTCGAGGGCGATGCCGGGCAGGGCGGCGCGGACGTACTCGATCAACTGATCCCGCGGGCGGTCCAGAACGGAGCTGAAGTGGTGGTGCTGCCCAAGGGCATGATGGACGGCAGCGCCGGTGCCGCGGCGGTGCTGAGGTTCTGAGCATGGCGAGCCGGCAGTCCCGCTTCCACGGGCTGCCGGTTGCCGGGTAAAACCGTGGTCAGTTTTCATTCTTTCTCTGCGTCTATGGTAATGCCGCTTTCTGTTGGCACAGCTGGCCCGAACCAGCGCTCCATCGTGCGGCTCGCCTGGGCCTTCACGTCATCCGTGATGTAAGCCGACACCGTTGCCAGGGCTGCCAGCAGCACACCCAGGTCATCGGTATAGCCAAGCAGAACGGCGAAATCCGGAATCGCATCGAGGGGGAAGATGAAATAGCCCAGGGCGCCGTAGATAGCGGTTTTCGCCCAGCGTGGGGTTTGCGGGTCCTGGGCGGCGTAATACAGCCAGAGCACCTTTTCCACGACTTCCTTGCCGGCGACTCTGGCGTAGCGGGACAGCTTGTTCCATAAGCCGCTTTCGCTGAATTTCTTCTCGAAGCTTCGAAATTTGATGGCCATGGCCGCCCCCTGGGTATGCAGTGCGTGAACCGATATTCAAGTGCTAAGACTACAGACCACGATAGCGGGGTGAAAGTGCGGAGTGGGGGAAGGCATGGGGCGGGGAGGGGCAATGGAAAAATGCCCCGGCGTACCGGGGCATCGAGTCGACTCAGAGCAGAACGAAGTTGTAGGTCAGGTAGACCCGTACCTGATCCTGATCGCGGTCTGCATCGGAACGCAGACTGGCATGACGCAGGGACACACCCAGGTCTTTCAGGAAGCCCTGTTGGACGGTGTAGTCCAGACGCAGGTTACGTTCCCATTCCTTGTCGCCTTCGCCGGGTGCAACATCGAAGTCGCTGCCGCGCAGGTATTTGGCGGCGAACTTCAGGCCCGGTACCACATCCGCGAAGTTGTAGCTGTACTCACCCACCCAGGTCTTCTCGCCGGCACGCTCGAACTTGTTGATCTGCGAGTCGGTGATCAGGTAGGCAGTGGCACCACCGCCGTTGTTGAGGTAGGCGAAGTCGCTGTCGCCGCTCATCTTCTGGTAGCCCAGGCCCAGGCCATGGTTGCTCAGCTTGTAGGTGAACATGGCGCTCATGGCGCGGTTGTCCACTTCGCCGTCGTTATGCACGCCGCGGGCAACGTATCCAGCTTCGCCACTGCTATTGGCACCGGTGGAACCACTGTCGAAATAGCGCAGGTCGGTAATCAGCTGGCCGGCACCCAGATCCAGGGTGTGGACCGCGCCCAGGTAATGCTGCTTGTAGTAGTCCTTGAGCTTGGCGAAGTAGTAGCTGGCAACCAGATTGTCACCCAGCTGGGCATCACCGCCGGCGTACTGGAACTTGTTCACACGCTCGGAGCTGCCACCCAGCAACAGGCCTTCATGGGAGGTGGAGTTACGGCCGCTGGCTTCGTCGAACTGACCGAGGCGCAGAGTCAGGTTGTCGATTTCGTTGGAGCTCAACATGGCACCGCTATAGGTCTGCGGCAGCAGGCGGCCATCGTTGCGTGTAACTACCGGCAGGCTGGGCTGCAGGCCGCGGCCGACTTTCAATTCGGTCTCGGATACCTTGGCCTTGGCGGCGAAATCGATCTGGCTGAACTCGGGTACCGCGCCGCCGTCGTCGTCCTCAGGGAACATGCTCTGGCTTCCCTGATAATCCAGGCGAATACCTGAACGGGCAAATACGTCCAGACCGAAGCCGACCGGGCCCTGGGTGTAACCGGACTGGAAGTTCAGCATGAAACCCTGCCCCCAGGCCTTGTCGTCTGCGCCATCACCTTCGCGGTAATCGCCATTGAAATACAGGTTACGCAGGCCCAGGGTGGCCTTGGCGTCGTCAACAAAGCTGAAGCCGTTGCTCTGGGTCTGGGCCATGGCCAGGGTAGGCACCGCCAGCACAGCGGCAGCGATACTGCTGGCAATCAGTGTTTTTTTCATTATTTGCATCCTCAGATGTTCCATCAGGGTTTGCCCGCCGGGGCAGTCATTTTTTCAACCGCTGTAACATAGATGAAATATTCAGAAAATCAAGCAATTGAATAGTGGTATTAGACTTATGTATGAGGAATGGGGATTCCTCATACCGTCTTATTTCGCCGCTTCGTACAACGATTGCACCTTGGGAATGTTGCTCTGCAGGTTCTGAATACGCCCCGAGGACGAGGGGTGCGTACTCATGAAGGCCGGCGGTTCACCCTGGGCGGCGCTGGCCATCTTCTGCCACAAGGTGACGGCTGCCTCCGGTTTGTAGCCCGCGCGGGCTGCCAGTTCCAGGCCGATCAGGTCTGCTTCGGTTTCATTGGAGCGGCTGTTGGGCAGGGTCAGTCCGTACTGGACCGCCATATCGGCGGCCTGTCGGGCGCCATCGCCCAGGCCCAGCAGCGAGCCGATCACCTGGGTGCCCACCTGGGTGGTGTAGGCGCGGGAGATGGCTTCGCGACCATGTTCGCGCAGGGCGTGGGCGATTTCATGCCCCATGATCTGGGCGATCTCGTCGTCACTCAGCTGCAGTTTATCGACGATGCCGGTGAAGAAGATGATCTTGCCGCCGGGCATGCAGCTGGCGTTCAGTTCGTCACTCTTGATCAGGTTGACTTCCCAGTTCCAACTGGTGGCATCGGGACGGAAGTGATCCACCTCCTTCACCAGCCGGTCAGCGATGCGATGCAGGCGCTTGAGCATGGCGGCGTCCGTATTCAAGGCTTTCGCGGCTTTCGCTTCGGCGAGCATCTCGTTGTACGACTCGGCGGCCATCTGGTCGACCTCGGCGCTGGACAGGGCGCTGAACATGTACTGGCTTCGGTCGACCCCGACGGCACCGCCCTGGGTGGTGTTGACGCTCTCACAACTGGCCAACAACATGAACGGCAGACAGCAAAGCAGACGGATACGCATGACAGATTTCCTTCCAGAATGTCGAGTTTAACGGCTTCGATGCGAACGATAGCAGATCGCGGCTGGAGGTTTGACTGTCGCTGCCGATAAAGCGTTCATCAGACCCCTGGCCGAGGCTCTCATGAAATTCAAATCCATTCAGTTTTCCATCGCCGCGCTGGCAGGCGCCTGCCTGTTCATTGCAGTCGGCATCATGACGCTATACGCCCTGTTCGCCTTCGAACGCAACCAGAGCATGGTGATCGAACGCAGCGAGCAGATGCTGGAGCAGCGTGTAAGCAGCCAGCTGGAAGCCATCGCCACGGCCGAAAGCCTGCGTATTCGCCGGCAGCTGGAACAGCCGTTTGCGGTGACCGAACAACTGGCGCTGCTCAACCGTCAGTTGGGCGAGGTGCAGGAGGATGGTCTGCCGGCGCTGATGATGAGCCGTGAGGAAATGGTTCGCTATATCCGGCGGATGCTGGAGGAGCAGCCGTCGCTGCTGGCGGCCTATGTCGCCTGGGAACCGGGTGCCTTCGATGGACTGGATAATTTCTATCAGGGTACCGGCGAGCCCGGGCATGACGAACAGGGGCAGTTCATGCCCTATTGGTTCCGCCAGGCTGATGGTGCCCTGGTGCTGGAGCCGGCTGATGATCTGACCGACGAAACCATGTTGGATACCGGTGTGCGCGTCGGCGAATATTACTTCTGCCCGCGCGATACCCAGCGCCCCTGCGTGATCGATCCGGCGCCCTATGAGCTGGGTGACAGCACGGTGATGCTGTCATCCTTCACCGCGCCGATAATGCTCGATGGACAGTTCATGGGCATCGCCGGCGCGGACCTGTCGCTGCAATTCCTGCAGTCCATGCTCGAGGAGAGTGACAGCCGGTTGTATGACGGCCAGGGCACCCAGGCCCTGATCAGCCCCAATGGTCGACTGGTGGCCTGGACCGGCGAAGGAGCGGAGCCGGGCGACCCGGCCGAGCGCGTGCTCGATGAGAACGGGCAGGCCAATCTGGCTCGCCTGGGCGAGGATTTCCTCTACCAGATGGATACGGCGGACAACCACGTGGAGCTGTGGATGCCGATTCCGATCGGCGACACCGGTACCCGCTGGGCGATGTCGATCAACCTGCCGTTGGAGGTGGTGATGGCCGACCTGCAGGCACTGGACGCCGAGCTGACGCAGCGCCAATCCCGCGAAGCGATAACCCTGGCGGTGATCGGTGTGGTCACTGCCCTGGCTGGTCTGGGCATCATGCTGGCGGTCGGTTACGGCTTGGCGCGACCGGCGCGGCAGCTGGTCGCCATGCTCAATGATATGGCCCGCGGCGAGGGCGATCTGACTCAGCGTCTGGACGCCCGGCGCAGCGACGAGTTCGGCGATATCGCCCGGGGCTTCAATGCCTTTCTCGACAAGCTGCAGGGCATGATCCGCGAGGTGGTCGGTTCGGTGCAGCAGGTCACCGATGCCGCCGAGCATACCGCCGACATCGCCATGCGCACCAACGATGGGGTGCAGCGTCAGCTCAGTGAGATCGAATTGGTGGCCACCGCGGTGACGGAAATGACCGCTACTGCTCAGGATGTGGCGCGCAACGCCAGCCTGGCCGCCGAAGCGGCGGGCAATGCCAACGGCTCGGCCAGTCACGGCCGCGAAGTGGTGCAGCAGACCGCGGCAACCATCCAGGGCCTGGCCGAGGATATCGAGCGTGCCGCACAGAGCGTGCAGAGCCTGGCTCGAGACAGCGAGAACATCACCTCTATCCTGGATACCATCCGCGGCATCGCCGAGCAGACCAACCTGCTGGCGCTGAACGCGGCAATCGAGGCGGCGCGGGCCGGGGAGCAGGGCCGCGGCTTTGCGGTGGTGGCCGACGAGGTGCGCACACTGGCGCTGAAGACGCAGAACTCCACCGAGGAAATCCAGAAGATGATCGAGCAGCTGCAGGCCGGCACCCGGCAGACAGTCGAGGTCATGGAGCAGAGCCGCAGCCGTACCGGGGAAAGCGTACTGCAGGCCGAGGAGGCGGACGCGGCACTGACCTCGATCACCCAGGCGGTCTCGGTGATCAACGACATGAACATCCAGATCGCCAGTGCGGCGGAGCAGCAGAGCGCGGTGGCCGAGGACATCAACCGCAACGTCAGCACCATCGGCGAGGTGGCCAACGCGGTGGCCGAAGGGGCTGGTGAATCTTCCACTGCCAGCGCCGGCCTGACCAAGCTGGCCGAGCATCAGCGCCGGCTGATCAACCAGTTCAAGGTATAGCCTGGTCCAGCCTGACGGCATGCCCGGTGGGGTTGCAGCATTGCGGACCCTGGGTGGCGGGACTGCTGACCGCCGGGTTGACCGGATACATCAGCCGCACCTGGGAGTCGGCATTGAGCAGCAGCGGTTGCAGCGCACTCGGCGCGGTGGCTGCGGCGAGCCAGATGGCTTGCTCGGCCCGGTTCAGGGTCACCGGCATGCGCTCGCCGAGCCGCGCTGGCAGACCTTTCGCCGGCGCGGTGATCAGCACGCAGCTGTCCCAATAGCTGCCATCATCCAGCGCATAGCGCTCCCACAGGCCGGCCAGCGCCAGGCCGCCTTGCTCGTGGCGTAGATACCAGGGTTGCTTGCGTTGCCCCTGCGGCTTCCACATATAAAAGCCATCGACCGGAATCAGGCAGCGCCGCTGCACCAGAGGCTCGCGGAACATCGGCTTGTCATGCAGGAATTCGGCCTGGGCGGAGAAGGGCGCACGGCTCAGATCGCGCAGCCAGCCCGGGGTCAGGTTCCACAGCACCTCGGCGCAGTCGAGCTGGTTGTCCAGCTTGCGCAGAATCAGCACGCGATTGCCGGGACTCAGGTTCCAGTTGGGTTGCCAGCCCTGGGGTATGTCTGCGACCGGGGCGTTGAACTGGGCGATCCGGCCGGTCACAGCGGGTCTTCCTCGCGGCGCAGATCCAGCTGATAGCCTTCCAGGTCGGCATCGACCCACAGGTTGATGAGGATCGGCTGGCAGCACACGGAGCAGTCTTCCACGTAGCTCTGGGACCCGCCGCTGAGGTCGACCAGCAACTGGATCGGCTCGCCGCAGTGCGGACAATGGCGGACGCACTCGTCCAGCAACGGCATGGCTATACTCCTGGCGGCAGCTCGAAAGGGGATGAAAAGGGAGTCTAGCCCCTTCCCCAATCCGACGAAACAGTGAATGGGGAATTGTGAGTCGAATCGCTGCGCCGCATAATGCGCGGTTTCCACCCCAAGGTAATGAGGAATGCATGGGCGAGTTTGATGCCATCCGGCCCTATGGAGATGATGAAGTGTCTGCGGTCATGCAGCGACTGCTGCACGACCCCGAGTTGCTGCAGACGCTGGCCGGCTACCGGTTTCCGCGACTGAGCCGCTGGCTACCGGGCGTGGCCGCGGCCCTGGTCGGCACCGGGCTGCGCCGTGAGGCGCGGGGTATCGCTACCATCGACGCGCTGCAGCATCGGCTCGAACCCTGGCTGGACAAGGTCATCGAGCGCAGCGCACTGACCGTCACCTACAGCGGGCTGGAGCACCTGAGCAAGACGCGTCCCCATCTGTTCCTGGCCAACCACCGGGATATCGCCATGGACCCGGCCTTCGTCAACTACGCCCTGTACCACGGCGGGCATCCGACGCCGCGCATCGCGATCGGCGACAACCTGCTGCAGCGGCCCTTCGTCAGCGACCTGATGCGGCTGAACAAGTGTTTCATCGTGCATCGCTCGGTGGCCGGGCGGCGGGAAAAGCTGGCGGTCTACCAGACGCTGTCGGCCTATATCAACCATTCGATCCTGGATGGGCATTCGGTGTGGATTGCCCAGGCTGAAGGGCGTGCCAAGGACGGTTGCGACCGCACGGATACGGCCATCATCAAGATGCTGTGCATGAGTCGCAAGGGCGAAGCCTTTGCCGAGGTGGTGCGCTCACTGAATATCGTGCCGGTCTCCATTGCCTATGAATGGGACCCCTGCGATCAGATGAAGGCGCGGGAGCTGGAGCAGCGTGAACGCACCGGCGGCTATACCAAGCAGCCGGGCGAGGATGACCGCTCCATCGCCATGGGGCTGACCGGTTACAAGGGGCGGGTGCATATCGCTTTCGGTAGGCCGCTGACCGGGGAATACCCCGATGCCAAGGCGGTAGCGGCGGAAACGGACCGCCAGATCCGCGGGCTGTATCGGTTGTATCCGAGCAATTATCTGGCTATGGAGCAATTGCTGGCGGAGCATCCGGCGGTAGAGATCAGTGGTTGGCGCGGACAGTTCGATAGCGCGATGCTGGCGGCGGAGGAGAAGCGATTTGCCGAGCGCCTGGCGGCCTGCCCGCTGGACCAGCGCCAGTGGTGGTTGCGCCAGTACGCCAATCCGGTGGCCAGCCGCCAGTGGGTTTCAGACCAGGCGGGCAGCGAGCGTCAGCAGTAGCGCCAGCCCCAGACAGACGCCACCGACCAGCATGAACATCCGGTTGGCCGGATGCGCGCGTACTGGCGTGCCGGTGAGCGCCAGTGAGCCGCTGCCGCCGGCGGCCAGCCGCACGGCGCGGGCGGTACGCCATTGAGTGGCGATGATCAGCCAGCTGCCGCTGAGACCATAGAACAACGCCAGGCAATTGAGCACGAAGGCGCTGTTGTTCAGATAGTAAAGCCACGCGACCTGCAATACGGGCATGCAATGTTCTCCGGATATGTCGGGTGCTCGTGAGCTGCGGGTTTAGTTGTTATTCTGGCTGGAGCAGTGGGAAGGTCGATGATCGGCGCGGATTTTAAAGTAAACCGCAGCGGACCTCGACCCACGCGGAAGAAAACCCGATGAAAGGCTCCGCGCAACATTCCCGGGCTGGCCGGGTCCAAACAGGCAGAGGCGCAGACTGCACACCAACCGGTAGCCCTGGGGGTTGCCGCACAGATACAGGGGTGAATCATGAAAACACGAATTCTTCAGAGCTGTCTGCTCGGTGCCGCGCTGGTGCTGGGCGGCTGTGCTTCGGGGCTGACTGGTGACGCCTACAGCCGCGAGGAAGCACGTGCGCCGCAGACCGTGCGCATGGGCACCGTCGAGTCGGTCCGCCTGGTGCAGATCGAGGGCACCAAGACCAACATCGGTACCGGTGCTGGCGCGGTGGTTGGCGGGGTCGCCGGCAGCTCCATTGGTGGCGGGCGCGGCAGCATCATCACCGGTGTGCTGGGCGCGGTGGCCGGTGGTATGGCGGGTGCAGCGGCCGAAGAGGGCATCACCCGCAACCAGGGTATCGAGATCACCGTGCGCGAGGACGGCGGCCAGACCCG
>DXBL01000108.1 GCA_019116555.1 Candidatus Pseudomonas excrementavium | reverse complement strand
TATTCTTCGACCACGGTGAGCACATCTGGGGCGGCCCGCCCGGTTCGCCGGAAGAAGATGGCGATCGCTACATCGAAATCTGGAACAACGTGTTCATGCAGTTCAACCGTACCGCCGACGGGGTCATGCACCCGCTGCCGGCGCCGAGCGTGGACACCGGCATGGGGCTGGAGCGCATCAGCGCGGTGTTGCAGCATGTCAACTCCAACTACGAGATCGACCTGTTCCAGAATCTGCTGAATGCGGCAGCCGAGGCCATTGGCTGTGCCAGCGAAGGCCAGGCCTCGCTGAAGGTCGTTGCCGACCATATCCGCTCCTGCAGCTTCCTGATCGCCGACGGTGTGCTGCCTTCCAATGAAGGGCGCGGCTATGTGCTACGTCGCATCATCCGGCGCGCTTGCCGGCATGGCAACAAGCTGGGCGCTACGGGCACCTTCTTCCATCGTATCGTCGCTGCCCTGGCGGCGGAGATGGGCGAGGCCTTCCCCGAGCTGAAGGCCCAGCAGGCGCACATCGAGCGCGTGCTGAAGACCGAAGAGGAGCAGTTTGCCAAGACCCTGGAGCAGGGGCTGCGCATCCTCGAACAGGATCTGGCCGAACTCAAGGGCAGCGAGATTCCCGGTGATGTGGTGTTCAAGCTGTATGACACCTACGGCTTCCCCATGGACCTGACCGGCGATATCGCCCGCGAGCGCAATCTGACCATCGACGAAGCCGGCTTCGAGACCGCCATGACTGCGCAGCGCGAGCGCGCGCGGTCGGCCAGCCAGTTCGGTGTCGACTACAACCAGTTGGTCAAGATCGACGGCGAAACCCGGTTCGACGGCTACACCGCGACCGTGGGTTCTGCGCAGATCCTTGCCCTGTACCGCGATGGTGAGCAGGTTGCCAGCCTGAACGAAGGCGAGGCAGGCGTGGTAGTGCTGGACCAGACGCCGTTCTATGCCGAATCCGGTGGCCAGATAGGCGATACCGGCTATCTCGAAGGTGCCGGCGTGCGTTTTGATGTGCGCGATACCACCAAGGCCGGTGGCGCCCACCTGCACCACGGTGTGGTCAGTACCGGCAGCCTGAGCAGCGGCACCGCGATCCGCGCCGTGGTGGATGACAGCGTGCGTGACGCCACCAAGGGTAATCACTCCGCTACCCACCTGCTGCATGCGGCGTTGCGCGAGGTGCTGGGCGAGCACGTTCAGCAGAAGGGCTCGCTGGTCGACAGTCAGCGCCTGCGTTTCGACTTCAGCCATTTCGAGGCGATCCGTCCCGAACAGCTGTGCGAACTGGAGCGTCTGGTCAACGAACAGATCCGCCACAACTCGGCAGTGGAGATCGAAGTCACCGACATCGAGACCGCCAAGGCCAAGGGCGCGATGGCATTGTTCGGTGAGAAGTACGGTGATCAGGTGCGGGTGCTGACCATGGGCGGCGGCTTCTCCGTCGAACTGTGCGGTGGTACCCATGTCGAGCGGACCGGTGATATCGGCCTGTTCCGCATTACTGCCGAAGGCGGCATCGCCTCCGGCGTACGACGCATCGAAGCCATTACCGGGCAGGCCGCGCTGGACTGGGTCAACCAGTCGGAAGAGCAGCTGCGTCAGGCGGCCCAGTTGGTCAAGGGCTCCCGTGACAACCTGCTGGACAAGCTGGCGGCGGTGGTCGAGCGCAACCGCCAGCTGGAGAAGGATCTGGAACAGCTGAAGGCCAAGGCCGCCAGCGCCGCCGGCAACGATCTGGCCGGCGAAGCGCAGCAGCTGGGCGGCATGAACGTGCTGGTCAAGCGTCTTGATGGGCTGGATGGCAAGGCGCTGCTGGCGCTGGTCGATCAGTTGAAGAACAAGCTGGGCTCGGCGGTGATCCTGCTGGGCGGCGAGCTGGATGGCAAGGTGGTGCTGGTTGCCGGCGTTACCAAGGACCTGACGGCGAAGGTCAAGGCTGGCGACCTGATCCGCAGCACTGCCCAGGCGGTGGGCGGCAAGGGTGGCGGTCGTCCGGATATGGCCCAGGGTGGCGGTACCGAAGTCGCTGCACTGGACGGTGCCCTGGCCAGCGCAGCCGAGTGGATAGCGCAGCAGTGACATGAACAGGCGTCGGTTCGCCCTGGGCGGGCCGACACAATGGTCGGGATAACCGATTTCGCATTGGGAGTTGGTGCAACAGATGGCACTTATTGTCCAGAAGTTTGGGGGTACCTCGGTCGGCAGTGTGGAGCGCATTGCCCAGGTGGCTGAGAAAATCAAGGGGTTCAAGGCGCAGGGCCATGACCTGGTCATCGTGGTGTCCGCCATGAGCGGTGAAACCAACCGGCTCATCGGCTTGGCCAAAGACATTACTGCCGATCCCGATCCGCGGGAGATGGATGTGATTCTGTCCACCGGTGAGCAGGTGACGATCGGCCTGCTGGCCATGAAGCTCAAATCCATGGGCATACCCGCCATCTCCTATACCGGCGCCCAGGTGCGCATCGAAACCGACAGCTCCTTCGGCAAGGCACGCATCCAGCATATCGATGAAGCGAAGCTGCGTGCCGAGCTGGATGCCGGCAAGGTGGTGATCGTCGCCGGTTTCCAGGGCGTGGACGAGCAGGGCAATATCACCACCCTGGGGCGTGGCGGTTCGGACACTACCGGCGTGGCCCTGGCGGCGGCGCTGAAAGCCGATGAATGCCAGATCTATACCGATGTGGACGGCGTCTACACTACCGATCCGCGGGTGGTGGAAAGTGCTCGCCGCCTGGAGAAGGTCACCTTCGAGGAAATGCTCGAAATGGCCAGCCTGGGCTCCAAGGTCCTGCAGATCCGGGCGGTCGAGTTCGCCGGCAAATACAACGTGCCACTGCGTGTGTTGCACAGTTTCAAAGAGGGTCCCGGGACCCTGATTACCCTTGAGGAAGATCTTTCAATGGAACAGCCCGTCATCTCCGGCATTGCGTTCAATCGTGACGAAGCCAAACTGACTATCCGCGGCGTGCCGGATACCCCCGGCGTGGCTTACAAGATCCTGGGGCCGGTCAGTGCAGCCAATATCGAAATCGACATGATCGTGCAGAACGTATCCCAGGATCAGACCACCGACTTCACTTTCACCGTCAATCGCACTGATCAGCGCCGCACCGAAGAGATCCTGCGCAAGGTGGCGACCGATATCGGTGCCCGTGAAGTGGCCGGTGACAGTGCCATTGCCAAGGTGTCCATCGTCGGTGTGGGCATGCGCTCACATGCGGGTGTGGCCAGCAAGATGTTCGAGGCGCTGTCGCGCCACGGCATCAACATCCTGATGATCTCCACCTCGGAGATCAAGATTTCCGTGGTTATCGACGAGAAGTATTTGGAACTGGCCGTGCGTACCCTGCACTCCGCTTTCGAGCTGGATGCGCCGGAGCAGGATTCCGATCATATCTGATGGCCTGAATAACGGGGCGGCCATGCGGTCATCCCGGTGGGCACGGTTTCTGGCTGTCGTGCCCGCAGGTTGGTCCCGATCCGCATGAAATGGCCAAGGCATCGAACGCTCGGTGCCGGTTGTGGTCACATTCATGCGAGCTTGACGGCTGACAGGCAACAAGCCGGTTTTATTGCAGAGCTGTGTCCTGATTATTGAGCAAGGAGAAATGGAATGCTTATTTTGACTCGACGGGTTGGTGAGACCCTGATGGTAGGTGATGAAGTGACGGTTACGGTGCTGGGCGTGAAGGGGAATCAGGTGCGTATCGGCGTCAACGCCCCGAAAGAAGTGGCTGTTCACCGTGAAGAAATCTACCAGCGCATCCAGAAGGAAAAAGACGAAGCGTCAAATGATTAATTTTCTTAAATTTTTCATTGCATTAGCGCAGCCGCGCAGTTAATATTCTGCGCGTGTTACGGAGAGGTGGCCGAGAGGCCGAAGGCGCTCCCCTGCTAAGGGAGTACACCTCAAAAGGGTGTCGAGGGTTCGAATCCCTCCCTCTCCGCCACTTTTGTATTTGTAGGTTGTCAATTGTTAAGTTCTTGAATTTAAAAGAAAAAAACATTTGACAGAGAATGAAAAGCCTATATAATACGCACCAACAACGCACTCGTAGCTCAGCTGGATAGAGTACTCGGCTACGAACCGAGCGGTCGGAGGTTCGAATCCTCCCGAGTGCGCCAAACGAGAAAACCCACTGGTCAGCCAGTGGGTTTTTTTTCGTCCCGCAGAACGCAGTCATCCGATCTGCGAAAAAGCCTGCCAGACTATCCTGGTCTGTCGCCACTTCGTTACGGCTGCGCTGAGCCCTGTCTTGTCGGAGGACGCACCCATGTCAGAGCTGAACAGAAAATCCCCGGAACGGCTGCAGGACCGGGTCGACCAGGTGATGCAATTACTGGAGCAGCACGGATTGGCTGACGCCCTGGTGCGTGGCGACCTGATCGATAACGTCCTCCAGCAACAGGACCAGACCGAGCTGCAGCGGCGGCTGGATGAACTGCATCCGGCGGATGTCGCGCACATTCTCGAATCCCTGCCCCTGGCCGAACGCCTGGCGGTCTGGCAACTGGTCAAGTACGACCGCGATGGCGAGATCCTGCTGGAAGTCTCGGATGCGGTGCGCGAAATCCTGATTGCCGACATGGACAACCAGGAGATCATCGCGGCGGCCAATATGCTGGACGCCGACGAACTGGCGGACCTGGCACCGGACCTGCCACAGGACGTGGTGCGCGAGCTGATGGACATGCTGGATGCCCAGCAGCGTGAGCGGCTCAGGTCGGCGTTGTCCTACGACGAGGACGAAGTCGGTGCGCTGATGGACTTCGACATGGTGACTATCCGTGATGACGTCACCCTGGAGGTGGTCAGTCGCTACCTGCGCCGTTTCGATATGCTGCCCGACCATACCGACAAGCTGTTCGTCGTCGATAACGACGGGCGACTGCAGGGCGTGCTGCCGATCAAGAAGCTGCTGGTCAGCTCGCCGGATGCGCTGGTGGCCGAGGTCATGGCTGCGGACCCGGTGATCTTCGATCCCCAGGCCCATGCCAGCGAGGCGGCCCAGGCGTTCGAGCGCTACGATCTGGTAACGGCGCCGGTGGTGGATGCCACCGGGGTGCTGTGCGGCCGCCTGACCGTTGACGAAGTGCTCGATTACATCCGCCAGGAAAGCGAGACCGAAGCGCTCAACTCTGCCGGTCTGCGCGAAGAAGAAGACATCTTTGCCTCGGTCTGGAAATCTGTACGCAACCGTTGGGCCTGGCTGGCGATCAATCTCTGCACGGCGTTGATCGCTTCCCGGGTGATTGGCCTGTTCGAGGGAGCGATCGAGCAGCTGGTGGCATTGGCAGCCCTGATGCCTATCGTCGCCGGCATCGGCGGCAACTCCGGCAACCAGACCATCACCATGATCGTGCGCGGCATCGCCACCGGCCAGGTGCAGGTCGCCCACGGTCAGCGGCTGTTGCGCAAGGAAGCGGGGGTAGCGGTGATCAATGGCGTTTTCTGGGGGCTGGTGCTGGCGGTGATCGCCTTCGTTCTGTACGACAACGTCGCACTATCGGCCGTGTTGATGGCGGCCATGCTGCTGAATATGCTGCTGGCCGCCCTGATGGGGGTGGTGATCCCGCTGGCCCGACTGCGTGCTGGCAGCGACCCGGCACTGGGCTCCAGCGTGCTGATTACCGCCATCACGGACAGCGGCGGGTTTTTCATTTTTCTCGGTTTGGCCACCCTGTTTCTGCTATAGCGCAGGCGCCTTCTCCGGTGTCGCATTGATTGCCAAGGATGTCACATCAGGATACATTACCCCGGCTTTGATGCGACGGAATGGTCTCCCGTTCCGTCTTTCCTCAAGAAGCGCGTTCACGTAAGTGATGCGCTTTTTTAATGGAGATACAAAAATAATGACCTCTTCCGACCTGGTGATGGAAGGCGTTGAGCTGATGTTCATGGGGCTGGGGACCGTATTTGTCTTTCTGATAATGCTGGTTGGTTTGATCAACCTGATGTCCTTTATCATCAATCGTTTCTTTCCCGACGCTGCACCCATCGTCGCGGCACCGAAACGTGCGGCTGCTGCCATCGCGCAGCCGGTCGATTCCGAAACGCTTGCCGTAATCGGAGCGGCTGTCAGCCAGCACCGCGCACGCCGCCGCAGCTGAAAAGCTCACCCAGAAAAAATTACAAGATAAAGGCCATATCATTATGACCGACCTGAAAAACCAGCCATTAGGTATCACCGACGTCATCCTGCGCGATGCGCACCAATCCATCCTCGCTACCCGCATGCGTCTTGAAGACATGCTGCCGATCGCCGGCAAGCTGGACCAGGTCGGCTTCTGGTCGGTCGAATCCTGGGGTGGCGCGACCTTCGACGCCTGTATTCGCTATCTGGGAGAAGATCCTTGGGAGCGTATCCGTGAGTTGAAAAAAGCCATGCCCAATACCCGTCAGCAGATGCTGCTGCGCGGTCAGAATCTGCTCGGTTACCGCCACTACGCCGATGACGTGGTGGAGAAGTTCGTCGAGCGCGCGGCGACCAACGGAGTGGATGTATTCCGCGTATTCGACGCGATGAATGACCCCCGCAACCTGCAGACCGCACTCAAGGCGGTGCGGCAGGTCGGCAAGCATGCCCAGGGCACCATTTCCTATACCACCAGCCCTGTGCACACGCTGGAAATGTGGGTCGATCTGGCGAAGCAGATCGAAGACATGGGCGCCGAATCCCTGGCCATCAAGGATATGGCTGGCATTCTCAACCCCTATGTGGCCTTCGAGCTGGTAACGCGCCTCAAGCAGACGTTGAGCATTCCGGTGCACATGCAGTGTCATGCGACTGCGGGTCTTTCCACTGCAGCCATTCTCAAGGCGGCGGAAGCAGGTATCGATAATGTCGATTCCGCCATCTCTTCGCTGTCGATGACCTACGGTCATTCGCCGACCGAATCGGTGGTGGCGATTTTCCAGAATACGCCGCGCGATACCGGCCTGAACCTGGAATTGCTGGAAGAGGTTGCCGCCTATTTCCGGGAGGTGCGGAAGAAGTACGCCAGATTCGAAGGCAATCTCAAGGGCGTCGACTCACGCATTCTGGTTGCCCAGGTGCCCGGTGGCATGCTGACCAATATGGAAAGCCAGCTCAAGGAGCAGGGCGCTGGCGAGAAATTCGATGAGGTGCTGGCGGAAATCCCGCGGGTGCGCGAAGACCTGGGCTTTATCCCCCTGGTCACGCCCACTTCGCAGATCGTTGGTACCCAGGCGGTGATCAACGTGTTGACCGGCGAGCGTTACAAGTCGATCACCAAGGAAACCGCCGGTGTGCTCAAGGGCGAATACGGTGCCGCGCCAGCGCCGTTCAATGCCGAACTGCAGGCGCGGGTACTGGATGGCGCCGAGGCCATCACCTGCCGGCCGGCGGATCTGCTTGAGCCAGAGCTGGACAAGCTGACCATCGAGCTGCGCAATCTGGCAGCGGAGAAGGGGATCAAGCTGGCGGCAAATGACATTGATGACGTGTTGACCTACGCCCTGTTTCCGCAGATTGGTCTCAAGTTCCTGGAGAACCGCGGTAACCCGGCGGCTTTCGAGCCGGCACCGACCGGCCTTGAACAAACTGCAGCCAGTGCCAAGCCGGGCGAGCCGGAGGTCTACACCGTTACGGTCAACGGCAAGGATTTCGTGGTTCAGGTATCCGACGGCGGCGATATCACCGGTATCAAGCCGGTGGGTGATTCGGCAGCGCCTTCGGCGGCTGGCGCTGCTCCGGCGGTAGCGGGTGGTGGTGATCCGCAGGTGGCTCCGTTGGCTGGCAATATCTTCAAGGTACTGGTGCAGCCGGGCGAGCAGGTGGATGAAGGCGAGCTGGTCATGATCCTCGAAGCCATGAAGATGGAAACCGAGATTCGCGCCTTCAAGGCCGGCGTCGTCGGTTCGGTCAATGTCAAAGTGGGCGATGCGGTATCGGTCGGCGACACTTTGCTGACTATCGGTTGAGGAGAGCCACATGGACAAGCTTTCCCTGCTATGGAACACGACCGGGTTGTATCAGATCGCGCCCGGCCAGGCATTCATGATCCTGGTCTGTCTGCTGCTGATCTACCTGGCCATTCGCAAGGGGTTCGAGCCGTTGTTGCTGATCCCGATCGGCTTTGGCGGCATTCTGGCCAACCTGCCGGTGGCCGGTATGGCTGAGGTCGGCGGCCTGCTCCGGATCATCTATGACGTGGGTATTCCCACCAGCGTGTTCCCGCTGCTGATCTTCATGGGCGTGGGGGCGATGACTGATTTCGGCCCCATGCTGGCCAACCCACGCACCCTGTTGTTAGGTGCAGCGGCGCAGGTCGGCATCTTCGGTACGCTGCTGGGCGCGCTGGCTCTGACCGCCTGGGGTATTCCGGGGTTCGAGTTCACCATGCGTGAGGCCGCCTCCATTGCCATCATCGGTGGTGCCGATGGTCCCACCTCGATCTTCGTGACCTCCAAGCTGGCGCCAGAGCTGTTGGGGCCGATTGCGGTGGCGGCGTATTCCTATATGGCGCTGGTGCCGCTGATTCAGCCGCCGATCATGCGTGCGCTGACCACGGAGAAGGAGCGCGCCATTGTCATGACGCAGCTGCGCCCGGTCAGCAAGACCGAGAAGATCGTGTTTCCGCTGGTATTGCTGTTGCTCATCTCGCTGTTGTTGCCCGATGCGGCGCCGCTGGTGGGGATGTTCTGCTTCGGCAACCTGATGCGCGAAAGCGGAGTGGTCGAGCGTCTGGCTGACACCAGCCGCAACGCGCTGATCAATATCGTGACCATCGGTCTCGGACTCGCGGTGGGCTCCAAACTGTCGTCGGAGTCTTTCCTGCAGCTCAAGACCCTCGGCATTCTGGTGCTGGGCATGGTTGCCTTCTGTGCCGGTACGGCGGGCGGGGTGCTGATGGCCAAGCTGATGAACCTGTTCAGCAAGCATCCCATCAATCCACTGATCGGCTCTGCCGGTGTCTCGGCGGTACCGATGGCGGCACGGGTATCCAACAAGGTGGGGCTTGAGGCCAATCCGCAGAACTTCCTGCTGATGCATGCCATGGGGCCGAACGTGGCGGGGGTGATCGGGTCGGCGGTGGCGGCGGGTATTCTGCTGACCTTCGTCAGCTGATCGCCAGCCGAGTAATGAAAACCCCCGCTCAGGTAACTGAGCGGGGGTTTTTAATGCGCGCCAGACAAGCGCTGCAGCGCCTGCCGATACAGGTCAGCCCTGTTCGCTGGCCAGCAGCGCGAGCAGAGCGTTCTGCTGGCGGCGGCTCATTTCCCGGAAGCGTACCAGTAGTTCCCGCTCCGGATGATTCAGGTCTTCCAGACGCTGTTCATCGAGAGTCTGGCGCGAGGGGCCTTCTGGCAGGCTCGGCAGATCCAGCAGGCTATGCTCCAGCCGTGCAATGATTTCCGAGTTCATGCTGCGGTGGTGTTGCTTGGCAACCTCGGCGATGCGATCCCGCATGCCTTCGGGAAGGCGAACAACGAATTTATCGGCTGTTCGGCTGGTGTAGTGCTGGAGTGCTGTTTTCATGGGCAAAAATAATCACTTTGGCTAATGAATCGATCCCGGCCAGTTGGAATCCGCATGGCTTCCTGCCATCCAAACCGCCATCTCGTCAGGACTTGGAAAAATCCCTGACACATTGACAATGGATAAAAGCATTTTGCTCAACTCTAATACCCATTTTTTTCAATGGCTTACAAAGTGTCGGAATTACGTCTCGTTTTTGCGACAGGTTTCCGGCGCTGGCCATTTGAGATCGAACTTTGGCAGTATTTGTCAAGGTGGTCAAGTCCGTCTGCGATCGGGTATTATGCGCAGCGCAAAATCGATCATTTACGATCATTTGCGCTTGTAGCTCAGCTGGATAGAGCAACCGCCTCCTAAGCGGTAGGTCCCCGGTTCGAATCCGGGCTCGCGCACCAGATATCAAGGGCCTGCCGGTTGCACTGGCAGGCCCTTTTTATTGGTCCCTCTTGGAAGGCGGATCGAGTCAGTTCAGGCGTTGCAGTCGCTCATGGCTGGTCGCCATTCTTGCGGCCCAGCTCGATGTATTGCTCGCGTAGTGCCTTGAGCTCCTCCGCGTTACGGTCTTTCAGGGACAACAGATGGTCATGTGCGCCCTGGGTGGCGTGCAGCAGTTCATCCAGCTTGATATGGATCTCATCGGTATCCCGGTTCTGGGTATTCTGAATCAGGAAAACCATCAGGAAAGTAATGATGGTCGTGCCGGTATTGACGACCAGTTGCCAGGTGTCATTGAACCCCCACAGGGGGCCGCTGGCCGCCCAGACGGCAATACCGGAGATGGCGAGGGTAAAGGCGGGGGCGCTGCCGGCTTTGTCGGCAAGCCATTGGGAAGCGCTTTCGAATATTCCTTTCCTGGTCATGTCTGCACCATCTGTATCAAGGCAATAATCTATTGACCATGGCTCGGGAATATTTATCCGGGCATGGGCTCATCTTGCATGCGCCCCGAGCTGCTATCCTGTAGCGAAACAGTTTCTGTCCGGTATCCAGTCTAACGGGAGTTTTTCATTGCCCAGTACCTTCACCTCTTTCTCGTCACTGTATTTCTCCACTCTGTTGATGCTGCTGGGTAGTGGTCTGCTCAGCACCTATCTCGGTCTGCGTCTGTCCGCTGCCAATGTCAGCGAAATCTGGATCGGGGTGTTGATGACGGCCTATTACGTCGGCCTGGTGATGGGCGCGTCGGTGGGGCACCGGTTGATCGCCCAGGTCGGGCACATCCGCGCCTTCGTCGCCAGCGCCGGGATAGTGACGGCCTCGGTGCTTGGCCATGCGCTGACATCCAGTGTGGAAGTGTGGCTGGTTCTGCGCTGGCTGGTGGGGGTGGCGATGATGTGCCAGTACATGGTGCTGGAGAGCTGGTTGAACGAGCAGGCGGAATCCCATCAGCGCGGGCGGGTCTTCGCCGGCTACATGCTGGTGACCTTCCTCGGGCTGGGGCTCGGTCAACTGGTGCTGACGCTGATGCCCGAGCTCAGCGTGCGTCATATCATCCTGGTGGCGATGTGTTTTTCCCTGTGTCTGGTGCCGGTGGCGGTTACCCGCCGTCTGCACCCGGCGCCGCTGCATCCGGCTCCGCTGGAGATTCGTCTGTTCGTCAAGCGCATTCCCCAGGCGCTGAGTACCATCGGCGTCGCTGGATTGCTGCTGGGCGCTTTCTACGGGCTGGCACCCGCGTATGCCAGCTCGGTTGGTCTGGATACCGAGCATGTCGGGGTGTTCATGGCGATCACCATTGGCGCCGGGCTGGTGGCCCAGTGGCCGGCGGGTTGGCTATCCGATCGCCTGGACCGCAGCCGCATGATTCAGGTGAACGCGATCGTCCTGACCACAGTGTCGCTGCTCATCGCCCTGGTCGCCTGGCCGCAATTGCTGTTGTTGCTGACCGGCATCTTCGGCTTGCTGGCATTCACGCTCTACCCGCTGGCGGTGGCTCTGGCCAACGACCACGTCGAGCAGGAGGAGCGGGTGCTGCTGTCGGCGATGCTGCTGGTCACCTTTGGTCTGGGTGCCAGTGCCGGGCCGCTGCTCGGTTCCGTGCTGATGAAGTTCGGTGGCGCGCCGATGCTGTATGTGTTCATGGCCTGCAGCAGCCTGCTGCTGGTGATCTTCGTGCGGCCGGAGCGGGTCACCGGTGAGCACCTGGTCGAAGAGGCGCCGATCCAGTTCATGCCGGCCGCTGGTAACCTGGCCTCGTCACCGCTGGCTGCGGCCATCGATCCCCGGGTCGACGAGCAGGTGGTGATCGACCAGATGCAGGAAGAGG
>DXBL01000107.1 GCA_019116555.1 Candidatus Pseudomonas excrementavium | reverse complement strand
ACCGGGTTGGTACTGCCTGACAAGCGCCTCCCGCAGAAGCTATATCTGCTGCCCATCAACAACCGTCCCTTCTTCCCCGCCCAGGTGATGCCAGTGGTGGTGAACGAAGCCCCCTGGGCAGAAACCATCGAACGGGTGGCCAATACCCCCCATCACGCACTCTCGCTGTTCTGGGTGGAGCAGCCCTTGCCGGCCGATGGCGTGCTGGACCCCGGACTGCTGCCCACGACCGGCTGCGCGGTCAAGATCCACCAGGCGGTCAAGGAAGACGGCAAGATCCAGTTCATCGCCCAGGGCCTGACCCGGGTGCGCATCACTCGCTGGCTGAGTCACAAACCGCCCTATCTGGTGGAGGTGGAGTACCCCGAATCACCCAACGACGAGCGGGACGAGGTGCGCGCCTATGCCATGGCGTTGATCAACTCGATCAAGGAACTGCTGCCGCTGAACCCGCTGTACAGCGAGGAGCTGAAAAACTACCTGCACCGTTTCAACCCGAACCAGCCATCGCCGCTGTCCGACTTTGCCGCGGCGCTGACCTCGGCCAAGGGCAGCGAGCTGCAGGACGTGCTCGATACCATTCCGGTACTGCGGCGCATGCAGAAGGTGCTGGTGCTGCTCAAGCAGGAGATCGATGTCGCCCGTCTGCAGGGCGAGATCAGTGCCGAGGTCAACCGCACCATCAGCGAGCAGCAGCGCAAGTTCTTCCTCAAGGAACAGTTGAAGGTCATCCAGAAGGAACTGGGCCTGTCCAAGGATGACCGCACCGCGGATGTCGAACAGTTCCGCGAACGCCTTGTGGGCAAGCAGTTGCCCGAGGCAGCCCAGAGCAAGATCGAGGAAGAGCTCAACAAGCTGTCGATTCTGGAGACCGGTTCTCCCGAATATGCCGTCACGCGCAATTACCTGGACTGGGCTACCGCCATGCCCTGGGGCCAGACCCATGAGGATCGGCTCGACATCCAGCGCGCCCGGCGCATTCTCGACCGCGACCATGATGGCCTGGAGGATGTGAAGCAACGCATTCTCGAGTTTCTCGCCCTGGGCACCTTCAAGGGCTCGGTGGGCGGCTCGATCATTCTGCTGGTCGGCCCGCCCGGGGTCGGCAAGACCAGTATCGGCCACTCGATTGCCGAAAGCCTCGGCCGCCCCTTCTACCGTTTCAGTGTCGGCGGCATGCGTGACGAGGCCGAGATCAAGGGCCATCGACGGACCTATATCGGCGCCATGCCAGGCAAGTTCGTGCAGGCGCTGAAAGAGGTCAAGGTGATGAACCCGGTGATCATGCTGGACGAGATCGACAAGCTCGGCAGCAGTCATCAGGGCGATCCGGCGTCAGCCCTGCTGGAGACCCTCGATCCGGAACAGAACAGCCAGTTCCTCGATCATTATCTGGACCTGCGCCTGGACCTGTCGAAGGTCTTGTTCGTCTGCACCGCAAACACCCTGGACAGCATTCCCGGGCCGCTGCTCGACCGTATGGACGTGATCCGCCTGTCCGGCTACATCGCCGAGGAAAAGCTGGCCATCGCCAAGCATCACCTGTGGCCGCGCCAGCTGGAACGCGCCGGCCTGCGCAAGAGCCAGCTGCGCATCACCGACCGCGCCCTGCGCCAGTTGATCGAGGGCTACGCCCGGGAAGCCGGTGTGCGCAATCTGGAAAAGCAGTTGGCGAAGCTGGTGCGCAAGTCGGTCATGTCGCTGCTGGAAAACCCCGACCAGAAGCTGAGCATCAAGCCGGAACAGTTGCAGGAACTGCTCGGTACGCCGGCATTCCGCACCGAGAAGACGCTCAAGGGCGTTGGCGTGGTGACCGGCCTGGCCTGGACCTCCATGGGCGGCGCCACGCTGCCGATCGAGACCAACCGGGTGCACACGCTCAACCGCGGCTTCAAGCTCACCGGCAAGCTGGGTGAAGTGATGAAGGAGTCTGCGGAGATCGCCTACAGCTATATCTGCGCCAACCTGGTGGAGTTTCAGGCTGACCGGGCCTTCTTCGACGAAGCCTTCGTGCATATGCACGTCCCCGAGGGCGCCACACCCAAGGACGGGCCCAGTGCCGGGGTGACCATGGCCAGTGCCCTGCTTTCACTGGCGCGCAACCAGCCGCCGAAGACCGGCGTGGCCATGACCGGGGAAATCACCCTCACCGGGCAGGTGCTGCCGGTTGGCGGTATTCGCGAGAAGGTCATTGCCGCCCGCCGGCAATCCATCTTCGAACTGATTCTGCCGGAGGCCAACCGGGGGGATTACGAAGAGCTGCCCGACTATCTGCAACAGGGCATGACCATCCACTTCGCGGCCCGCTACGGAGATGTGGCCAAGGTGCTGTTCGGCTGATGATTACCGGGGCTGCTCGCCAGCCCCGGTCAATTGTCCTTCCTGGGGCTCGCCCGTTCGAAATGCTCGGCGAAATCCCCGTCCACTTCACCGACTTCGGGAAAGTCGGTCAGGTTGCTTTCGAAGCCCGACTCGGCCGCCTGCGCTCGGGACATTTTCGCTCCCAGCCCGTCGATCAGTTCCCAATCGGCGTTCAGATCGAAATCCATCTCCAGATCGACCTGCCCCGAAGACAGAACCTCGTCGTACATGGGTGCCGCCGGCTCTCGCACCGGTGCCACCTGCTCCGTCCGCAAGGCATTGTCGATCTGCGGAAAACGCGCCTTGAGCTGCTGGATACCCGCGGTATCACCACCCAGCTCGCCCACCGCCTGCGCCTGCTCGGCGAAGGCCGCTGCATCGCCCAGCTCCGCCAGCACGCCCAGTTGCTTCAGCCGCAGGTCGACCCGCCGGGGCTCGGCCTTGATGGCCTTGTCCAGCATGCTGCGCGCTTCGGCAAAACGGCCATAGGTAAGGTACAGCTCCACTCCTTCCAGCGGATCGGCGACCCGGTTGCCCGGCAGGGTCACCGGTTGCGGCGCCGGGCGGGGCATGACGGGCTCTTCGGATTCAGCTTCGAGCTCGGACCGATGGCGGCGCTGGCGCCATACCAGGGCAGCCATGGCCGCCACCAGCGCCAGCAGAATCAACCACCAGCCCTTGAATGAGGATGGCTGTTCAGGAAGGGGAGTCCGCTCAGGTACTTCGGTCAGATCCGGCACTGGCCGCGCTACGGCGCCCGGCTCCACCGCCGTCTCTGACGCCGACAGCGTACCACCGGATGCGTCCGTTGCCGCCGCAGGCAGAGCGGCCAAGGCCGCGTCGCGGGCGTTGCGCATGGCTTCCAGCTCCGCCTGCAAACTGGCGATCTGGCGATCCCGCGCCTCCAGCTCACCGAGCAAGACGTTGAACTGCGACTCGAGAGTCGCGAGCCGGTTCTGCATCTGCTCGCTCTGGGCGATCGCTGCCTCCACCGCCGCTTCCAGTTGCGGTTCCTCGATACGCAGCTGGGGCCGCGCCACCGGGGCGTTCTCCACCGGAGCGGGAGACACACTGCGGCCCCCCCCACCATCCTCTGCGGCCACTGCTGGCGTGCTGGCGGCAATACCGCTCACGCCCATCTGTGCAGCGGTAGGCAAGATCAACTCACGGCCGATCCGCAACCGGTCCATATCGCCATTGACGAACGCCTCAGGATTGAGGGCGCGGATAGCGCGCATCTGCCGAGCCACAGCGATCGACCCATCGGCACGGGTGGCCTGGGCGATGGCCCACAGACTGTCTCCCGCCGCCGTCGGGTAGCGCCCGGCACCAGGCTGTGGTTCCAGCTCAGGCAAGGCCGGCACTGCCGCTGGGGCGGCAGGCGTACTGGCTACCGCCGTCGGCTGGGCAACAGGTTCAGCGGTGGCGGTGGGTGCCAGGACGGGAGCCGGCTGGTACAGCGGCGGGTCGAGCAACAGGGTGTATTCACGCAGCAGCAGCCCGTTGGGGCGGTGCAGTTGCACGAGGAAGTTGAGGTAGGGCTCGTTGACCGGTCGCGTGGACTCCACCCGCACCGCCAACCGGGAATTCACCCGCACCGGGGTGAAGCGCAGATCACTGAGAAAATAGGGCCGGTCGATGCCAACCCGCGAGAAGGTCTCGGCATCTGCCAGGGACACGACGATATCGGTAGGGCCAAGACCCTCGGCACCATGCAGTTCGATGATGGCATCGAGCGGCTGGTTGAGCGCCGAATCCAGCCGCACATCCCCCAGTCCGAGCGCATGAACGCTGCCGGCATACAGAGCGGCCAGAGAAGCCATTCCAAGGATCACGCGATGGTGGACATCCATTTCAACTTTCCTTGCTCTGCTTGATCTTGGCCGCCTGCCCGCACCACGGCGACCCCGCGAAAGAAATCATTATGCCATCACCTTTATGTCCTGCGAACCGGTCAGTCACCCATTTCGTCAAATAAATTGCCATCTTGAGTGACTGGGTCACATTTTTGCCAGTTGTTTGACGAAGCCTCCCCTGATCCCTGGCGCGCCTCTCGGTAACGCCGGCCAAGTTGAGGTAAACTTACCTTTTGCCGATTCCAGCCGGACCCCTTCAATGAGCGATGTAGACAAGCTGTTCGCTGCTCCCCTGCCCCAGGTGAGTGATTTCGTGTTCGATCATAATGTGGCACGGGTGTTCCCCGATATGATCAAGCGCTCCATTCCCGGATATCCCACCATAGTGGAAAACATCGGGGTAATCGCGGCCCAGTACGCCCAGCCCGGCACCCTGATCTACGATCTGGGTTGCTCGCTCGGTGCCGCGACCCAATCCATGCGTCGTCATCTGGGCGGTGCGGCCTGCCGCATCCTGGCGGTGGACAATGCCGAAGCCATGGTGGTGCGCTGCCGCGAATACCTCGCCGCCCAGGACTCGATGATGGAGGAGCTGGTGCCGGCGACCGTGGTGCAGGGCGACATCCTGCAGCTGGAATTCGAGCCCTGCTCGGTGGTGGTGCTGAATTTCACCTTGCAGTTCATCGCCCCCGAACAGCGCCTGGCGGTACTCACCCGCATTCGTCAGGCGCTGCTGCCCGGCGGCATCCTGATCCTCTCGGAGAAGTTCCGCTTCGCCGAGCCCGTTACCCAGCAGCATCTGGAACAGGTGCATTACGCCTTCAAGCGGGCCAATGGCTACAGCGAGCTGGAAATCGCCCAGAAACGCAGCGCCATCGAGAACGTCATGCTGCTGGATACCCAGGAGGCGCATTTCGAGCGTCTGCAGGCGGCCGGGTTCGACCACGCCTGCACCTGGTTTCAATGTCTCAATTTCGGTTCGATAATGGCCCACGCGTGATCGATTATTCCCCGCTGTACCGCGACCTGAGCGGCACTTCGCTGCAGAACTGGCTGGCCGACCTGCCGGCCGCCCTGGAACGTCGTCTGGCCGAGGCCCACCGCCACGGCGACCTGCCCCGCTGGCAGGCCTGCCTGGCACAACTGCCGGACCGGCTGCCCGGCACGGTGGACCTGCAACAGGGCGTGCGCATCGGCGCCACCGATGAATTATCTGCCGAACAGCAACAAGCCCTGCACAACACCCTGCAGGGCCTGCACCCCTGGCGCAAAGGCCCATTCGAGCTGTTCGGTGTGCAGATCGACACCGAATGGCGCTCGGACTGGAAATGGGATCGGGTCGCGCCGCATATCGAACTTCAGGGCAAGCGCGTACTGGATGTCGGCTGCGGCAATGGTTATCACATGTGGCGCATGTGGCAGGACGGCGCGGGCATGGTCATCGGTGTGGATCCGAACCTGCTGTTCCTGACCCAGTTCGAGGCCATCCGCCGCTATCTGCCGGATGCCCCGGTCTGGCAGTTGCCCTTCACCCTGGAGGAATTGCCTGAGCCCACCGGCGGTTTCGATACGGTGTTTTCCATGGGCGTGCTCTATCACCGCCGCTCACCGCTGGACCATTTGCTGCAATTGAAGGCCTGCCTGCGCCCGGGTGGCGAGCTGGTATTGGAGACGCTGGTCATCGAAGGTGATGAACAGCAGTGCCTGATGCCTGAAGACCGTTATGCCCAGATGCGCAACGTCTGGTACCTGCCGTCGGTGGCCATGCTGGAGCGCTTCCTGCGTCGCTGCGGCTATACCGAGGTACGCTGCGTCGACCTCAACCGCACCAGCGTCGAGGAACAGCGCAGCACCGAATGGATGCGCTTTCAATCGCTGCCGGATTTCCTCGACCCGGCCAACCCCGAGCTCACCTGCGAAGGCTATCCTGCACCACTGCGCGCCACCCTGCTGGCGAAACGGCCTGAATGAGCAGCAGCGGGCTGGCAGCGAGGCCTCCTGCCAGGACTATACGCGGGCAAGCCCCGCTCCCACAGGTGCAGAGTGATAGCCTTCGGGCTTTCTTCCTGCAAAGCCCCTATTCCCAAGCAAGCCGGCGCGGCCTTTGTGGGAGCGGCCTTGGCCGCGAAGGTTTTCCCTCAGCCCGCTCGCGTCCAGGGCCGCTCCCCACAGGGGCCGCTCGGTGAAAGAGCCTACGACCTATCGCGCCGCAGCCCCGTGATCCAGCCCAGAGCCAACCAGCCAGGCGGCATGTCCGGCCAGTCATCATCACCCAGGCCCGCCAAGTCATACCCGGCAATGCCGGCCCGGGCATACAGCCGCTCCAGCCACCACTGCAGGCAGGCACCATCGCCCATCACGTGCCGGTTGGCCATCTCGGTGCGCAGGCGCATGGGCAGGGATTCGAACAGCAGACTATCGATTGCCGGGAATATCCTGCGCTCGTTCTCCAGATAGGCCGAGCGCGCTGCCGGCGTCAGGTCGAGCAGTCGCGCCAGGGTCTCCAGTTGCGCGGCATACTCGCGGTGACTGTGCAGCGGGTCGAGCCGCTGACGCCAATCCAGTTCCAGCCGCTCGACCCCCTCCACCAGGCTCGGCGCACCGGCTGCCGGCGCATCCAGCAGGCTGGCGAGCAATTGGCGCTGCACCAGCGGCAGCGGCTGTAGCAGCAGGGTCAGCTCGGCGCTGCTGGAACCGGGTTGCGGCTGCCAGTTACCCAGCTGGCCATCCGGCAGGCTGCTCGCCCGCGCACAGCGCGCCGCCCAGCTGGCCGGCAGCAGTTGCTCCCGCAGCAGCGACCAGCGCTCACCCAATGCCTCCCGCTGGCGCTCGAGCCAACGTTCCGCCAGCCAGCGCCGGCGCGATTTAAAGCTTGTCATCCGTTACCTTACCCAGACGTTCCCTGATGCCCTGAATGATGCCACGGTTATCCTCCGCCAGCCCAGTGCGGTTGGGCAGCGGCACGGCGCGACACAGGTCGAGGGTGAAGTGCCCGAGCCGGGCGCTGTACAGGCCGACGCCAATACCCTGCCCCACCCGGGCGGCAAGCTTTTCCAACAGCCCCGACAACAGGCTGTCTGTGAGCGCGCCTATGGCCATTTCGCTGCCACCGGCCAGGGCAATATTGCGCAACACATGCCGCGCCAGGCGCCAGCTGTTCAACTGGGTGATGGGCAGGCCGTAACAGATGGCGATGCGCTGCATCATCCGCACATTGCGCCAGACCACCAGCAGCAGATCGACCGTGACCCAGGGGCTGGTCGCCACCAGCAGACCCGTGCCCACCGCTTCCCGGCGCAGCAGGCGGCGCGCCTGCTCGTCCAGCGGCTGGTAGAACAGCAGGCTGAGCCGCCGGCTGACTTCTTCGGCACTGTGCGAGGTATCGAGGTCGGCGCACGCGAGCGCCAGTCGCGATTGCAGGGGCGTGCCCTCGTATAAGGCCTGCAGGCGCTCCAACCAGTCCAGCGCGAGCCGTTCACGGGGATCGGCCAGTGCGGCCTGCATTTCTACCCGCAATTGCTCCAGGTCGGTCAGCCGGGCCCGCTGCCGGCGCACGTCCCGCAACGCCTTGAGCGCCGTACCGGCCAGCCCCACACCGAGCAGGCCAACCAGAGTGCCTGCCGCGGGCTGCCAGGCCCAGGCCGCCAGGGTCCACTGGCTCCACTCCAGAGCCACCCCGCCCACCACGACGGCAGCGACCAGTTTGCCGAGGCGCGCCGGCCAGCGACTGGGCGGTGGCGCATTCAGCAGTCCCGGTTCGGGCAGCTCGGCGGCCATGCTCTGTTCTCGCGCAGTCGCAGTTACCTCGCCGAGCACCCGGGTACGGGTCAGCTCCTCGGTGGTGCCTGGCTGCTCCAGAGTTTCCAGAATGCGGGTCTTGGGTTGCTCGGTCATAGCGCGTGGCCCTCCACCATCCAGCCGATGAGTTCATCCATGCGGTAATGGGGAAACGGCTCGTTGCGATGCAGACCTGCCGGCGGGCGCAGGTCGAGCAGCTCCGGGCCGCTGACGCGCAGATCCAGCGGCAGATGCTCGGGAATGCCCCCGGGCTGATAGCGGACCCAACCCGTCTGCCCTTCCAGTCCGGCAACCAGAGCATCCCCCTCCTGACGCGTCGCGCGCACCGCCGACAGCGGAAAACCCCGCACCCGCACGCCGCCATGACGGACA
>DXBL01000106.1 GCA_019116555.1 Candidatus Pseudomonas excrementavium | reverse complement strand
ATACTGACAACCGCCCGGCGCATTGTCGAGCTGGATGGCTGGATGCGGGATGGTAACTGGCGGGGCGGGTTGGGGCCGGAACACTTTGGCTGCGACGTACACGGCAAGACACTGGGTATCATCGGCCTGGGCAATATCGGTGCGGCGGTCGGGCGGCGTGGCCGCTTCGGTTTCGGCATGCGGGTGCTGTACACCGCCAATAGCCGCAAGCCTGAGCTGGAGCGGGAATTGGGTGCGGAATTCCTGGAGCTCGACGGCGTGCTGCGCGAGTCCGACTTCGTCTGTGTCGTGGTGCCCCTCAGCGACCGTACCCGCAAGCTGATCGGCCAGCGCGAACTGGGCCTGATGAAGCCCAGCGCCATTTTGGTCAATGTCGCCCGCGGTCCGGTGGTGGATGAAGAGGCGCTGGTCGATGCGCTGCGCGACGGGCAGATTCGCGCCGCCGGGCTGGATGTATACGAGCAGGAGCCCCTGGCCGAGTCGCCGCTATTCGCTTTGTCCAATCTGGTTTGCGTGCCGCATATCGGCTCGGCGACCCATGAGACGCGCCGGGCCATGGCGGAACTGGCGGTGCAGAATCTGGAACGGGCGCTGAAGGGGGACGCACCTCTGCATATGGTCAATCCCCAGGTGAGAACCCGCTGACGCTATCTTGCCTGAAGCGGTTCACGCCGCCGCCGGACACCAAGCCAGATGCAGGCGGCAGCTACCAACCCAAGCGCCACCGAGGATCCCAGGTCATACCAGCCATCACCGAGCAGGGCGGCAATCAAACCGGCGGCACTGACAACGCCGAACAGCGAAGGCCAGCGCCAGATCTGCCAGGATGAATTGTTGGGGCTTTTCATGTCTGCTGCTCCGCTTCGGTTGAAGGCAGGCCGGGACGGGGTGCCATCGAAGCCCTGGCTTTGCGTCTGCTGCGCTTGGCAAACCACAGATAGAGCCCACTCCCCAGCAGGATGATGGTCAGCACGTCCAATATTGCCCAGATGATCTGCAAAGCCTTGCCGCCGTAATCGCCAAAATGCAGCGGCCGGGATATCTGCAGCGCGTTGAAATACCAGGGCAGGGGCCGGCTGTCAGTCACCTGCGCGGTGGTGGCATCAACCAGGACCGGCTGTGACAAATGGGCGGTCAGGGCCTGGTTGCCATGCATGAATACGCCGTAATGATGTGGGCTGGAGAAGCTGGTGCCGGGGAAGGCGACAAACTGGATCTGCATATCGGGCAGATGCTGCCGTGCGGATCGTACCGCGGCTTCCAGTGAACCCGGCTCCTGCGGCGGCTGGCCCTGATAAGGGGCCAGCATGCTGCTGAGCTGATCGTTCTGCCAGGCCTTGACGATCAGATCGGCCCAGGCGTTGAGCACGCCGGTCGCGCCAACCACCAGAAACCACACCAGCGTGACGATGCCCAGCAGATTGTGCAGGTCCAGCCACTTGAGCCGCCTGGTGCGCTGGCGTCGGACCTCGCCGAAGGCCAGTTTCTGCATGAACGGGGCGTAGAGTACGGCGCCGGATATCAGCGAGATCAGCAGCAACACACCCATCAGGCCGAGAAACAACATACCCGGCAGGCCGGCGAACAGATCGATATGCAGCGAGCTGACGATATACATGAACCCGCTTTCCAGCTGCGGCTCGCCGAGGATCTCGCCGGTGCGGGCATCGATCGCCACCTGGTGCAGGCCGCTGGTGGAAGCCGGCGTGTCAGCCATGGTCAGATACCAGACCCGGTCGTCATCGGGCTCGCGGGAAATGAACATGCCGCCCTGGCCGGGATGGCGCTCCTCGCCGACCTGCAGTATCCGGTCCAGGCTGACATGTGGGGTGTCCGCCGGCATCTCGGGCGCCTCGATTTCGGTACCCAGCAGATGACCGATCTCATGGTGGAAGATCAGCGGCAGACCGGTCAGGCACAACAACAGCATGAACAGGGTGCAGACGAGGCTGGTCCAGGTATGCAGCCAGGACCAGACTTTCATGGATCGCACTGACATCAATTCGCTCCGGGCGGGTTCAGAAGTCCAGCGTACTGGAAAGAATGAAGGTGCGCGGTGCGCCGATCAACAGCGAGCCATCGCCGGGGTAACCGCCGGCCGTGGCCCAGTATTCCTTGTCGGCCAGGTTTTCCACGCGGGCGCGCAGGGTCACCTGCTGATCGCCATCCAGCAGCAGGCTGTACCGCACGCCGGCGTCGAAGCGGGTCCAGGAGGGCAGCTTCTGCTGGTTGTCGATATCGGCATACTGGCTGCCGGTATGGATGGCGCGGGCATCCAGCGCCAGGCCGCTGACGGCCGGGACCATCCAGTCCACACCGAGGTTGGCCTGCAGTTTCGGTGCGCCGATGGCGTCGTTGCCCTCCACGTCACTGTCCAGCAGGCTGACCCCACCGAGGATCGACAATTGCGGCGTGGCCTGGCCATACAGCGACAGCTCCAATCCACGGTTGCGCTGATGACCAATCACACCAAACACGCCATCTTCGACGCCCGCGACCTGCTTGCGGCTCTGGTAGACACCCAGGCTGCCGCCGATGCGGCCGCCGTCGTATTTCATCCCCACTTCGTTCTGCCGGGTCTTATAGGGGGCCAGCATCTCGCCGGTATTCACCACGTTCTCGCCGCTGGCTACATCACCCTTGACCAGACCTTCGATGTGATTGGCATAAACCGATAGTTCCGGCGTCAGGCGGTACAGCACACCGGCTACCGGGGTGATTTCGTTTTCCGAATAGGCAGCGGTGCGCGCACCGCTGTTGTAGTCATAGCCGTAGCTGCTGATCTTCTGATAACGCGCGCCGAGGGTGATCTGCAGGCGCTCGTCCATGAAGGACAGCACATCGGCCAGCGCCACGCTGGAGGTTCTGGTCTTGTCGGTAAGCAATGGGTGACCGAAGGTGCCGCCAATCAAGGTGGGAGGTGGCGAGGGGGCATCCACCGGCTGGTAGATATTGCCGGGGAAGCCGGCAAAATCGGAAAATTCATAGGCATTGCGCGAGTCCATGCGATAGACGGAGCCGGACAAGGTCACCTTATGACCGACGCTGCCAGTCTGGAACAGGCTGCGCAGGCCGATTTCACCGGTCTTGACGGTATCTTCTCGCACATTGCTGAAGCGATTGGCGGTGCTGTCGCCATTGGCATTGATCACGGTCGGCTCAGAGAATGTGCCGGCCTCGTCGCCATCGCGCATACCCGCCGCCACCCAACCGGTGAAATAGTCATTGAAGTCGTACTCGGCGCGCAGGGTGCCAAAGGTGTCCCGGGCGTTGGAAAAGGTCCAGGGCTGGGCGATGCTCCTGCTGGCGTCCGGCACCGAAGGGATATCCACCCCGGACGCGATGCTGATCGCCGGTTGAATGTCATCCAGTTGATGATCCTGATGACCCAGATCGGCGGAGATGCGCAGACGCTCGCCACGGTAGTCGATACCCAGGGCAAACATGCTCAGTTCATTGGATTCGCCATCAACCGCGGTATCGCCATCGCGGCGGGCAAAATTGAGGCGTACACCGATGCGGTCATCGGCCAGCCGTCTGGCGAAGTCGCCGGTGACATAGGTCTGGGTACCCGAACGAACCCCGGCGGTAATCTGGTTGAGCGGCTGGTTGGGTGCACGCTTGGGCACGATGTTGATCGCGCCACCCAGGCCGCTGCCACCAGGCGCAGCGCCATTGAGAAAGGCGTTGGCGCCGCGCAGCACTTCCACCCGCTCGATCAGCTCCGCATCCAGATACTGTCTGGGCAGCAATCCATACAGGCCGTTGTAGGACATATCATCGGAATAGATCGGCAGGCCGCGCACCATATACACCTGCTGGAAATTGCCGAAGCCCCGGGCGGTACGCACCGCCGGATCGTTCTCGACAATGGCAGCCACACTGGCGGCCTGTTGATCCTGGATCAGCATCTGGGTGTAGCTGGTGAGCTGGAACGGCGTTTCCATATTATCCTGATTGCCCAGCAGCCCGACCCGCCCGCCACGCGCCACCTGACCCCCGGCATAGGCGGAGGGCAGACCTTCAGCAGAAGCATCGGCGCTGGCGCGAATTTCGGTCGACGGGAGTGCCAATGGGTCATCGGTGGTGTCGTTGCCCTCGGCCAGAAGAGGATGGGCATGGAGCGCCAAGGGCAATGACAAGGCGGTCAGGGTCAGCCGAAATAGATGCATGATGCTGGGCTCTGTGCAGGTGAGAGTGGTCTGATAATGCGAATCCTTATCATTGTAATTGGATTTTGTAAGGGATTGCTACAGCTGTTCAAGCGAGGAACAGCAACTTAGCCAAACTTTTGCCGATAAGGGGCGTCCCAGATAATAGGTTCATCGCAAGGGGGCGACATGTCATTTTTGAAGTTGCGCAATGCTGGCGCTTTTACCGTTCTGAAGCGAACTGCGAAGGAATTCAGCGATGACGATATGTCGACCTACGCCGCTGCACTGGCATACCGGGCGCTGTTTTCTATTTTCCCCTTCGTGCTGTTCCTCATGGCGATGCTCGGTTTCCTGCATTTGCCGGACTTCTTCGACTGGCTGCGGGCCCAGGCGGCGATGGTTTTGCCACCGGTGGCGCTGGAGCAGGTCAATCCAGTGATCGATCAATTGCAGCAAAGCCAGGGCGGGCTGCTGTCGTTTGGTATTTTGCTGGCATTGTGGACAGCATCGATCGGTGTGCGCTCGCTGATGAACGCGATGAACAAGGCGTACGACGTCAAGGAGGGGCGCCCCAGCTGGAAGCTGTTTATCCTGTCCGTGCTCTATACCATCGGTATTGCCGTTATGCTGCTGCTGGCGGCCGGCTTCATGACCCTGGGCCCGCAGGTGATGACCTGGCTTGCCTCGCAGATCGGGCTGGAACAGCTACTGGTCGTGCTGTGGAGCTGGCTGCGCTGGCCAGTAGCGATTCTGTTGCTGATGCTTGCGGTAGCGCTGATTTACTTCGTCATGCCTGATGTCGAGCAGGAGTTTCGTTTCATCACCCCCGGGTCTGCGGTGGCGGTGATCGTCTGGCTTGCCGCCTCGGTCGGCTTCGGTATCTATGTGCAGAACTTCGCCGACTACAATGCGACCTACGGCAGCATCGGGGCGATTATCGTTCTGCTGCTGTATTTCTACATCACCGCCGCCGTCTTGCTGCTGGGTGCCGAGCTCAATGCGGTAATCGAGCATCTTTCCGTTGAAGGCAAGGACGAAGGAGACAAGAAAATCCCGCAATAGCAGTCCCGCTGCTTACTTGTCCATTATCCGCGGCTTTACCCGCCCTCAATCGCGGTTTTGCCGCGGCTGTGCCCGTAATCTGCGGTTGTGCCCGAATCCTTGGCTTTATCTCCGCATCCCTGGCTCTACCCCGTCATTCTCGGCTCTATCCCCGTCATCCTCGGCGCAGGCCGAGGATCCATCTCTCCGGTCGGCTCGGAGTCACCGATGGATCCTTCGCCTTCGCGAAGGATGACGGAGTAAAGCCAAGGATGACGAAGTAAAGCCAAGGATGCGGAGGTAAAGCCAAGGATGCGGGGTAAAACCAAGGATGACGGGGCATGGCTAAGGATGACGGATCAAGACCAAGGGCGTCGGATCAAGACCAGGGGCGTCGAATCAAGACCAGAGCGCGGGTGCAAGCCAAGAATGACGCAGCAGAGCGAAAGTCGCTATCTGGTCCGGCCGGGCGTGATTGGCGACATAACGCCCCGGTTACTTCAGCGGCAGTTTCCAGCCTTGCGGTACCCCTGCTGCTGCGCTTCGGCTTCGCTGTTGAACCGCTGGATGTTGCGGGCGCTTACCTGCCCGTAACTCGGGCAACCCTGGGGCAAATGATATACCTTGCTGTTGCGGTTACCGATGATGCGATCGCTTGCTGCTGATGCCGAGGCAGACTCAGCCGAGCGGGTCGAGACGACGACCCCGGCGGCGCTGTTGCGATGGTTCAGCGTCCATTGCCGCGCGCCAGTGACGAAGGGATTGTCATGGCCCATCAAGCGGCTGATGCGCCGATTGCGTTCCCGCTCCCAGGCGCTGACTGGTCGCTGCCGATCCCACGCCATCAGCAAGCGCTGTTGCTGACTGGACATGTTCAGATCGTAATGGTCATGTATGTAGAACCAGACCCGGGCTATCTGCCCCTTCACTTCATCTCGCGGCTCCACGGTCCGCTCGGAAAACGCCACCTTGAAATCGCACTGGCCATGTTGATAGGGCGTACCGGGCAGCATGCCGAAACGGTAGTTGCTGCGGTCGGCATTGGTTTCGCCGATGGCCGGGGTGAGATTGTGCAGGTCGGCCTCCATCGCATTGAACACCGGGTCGGTCTTCTTGCAGTTACTGCGCCCGCCTTGCTGCCAGCACTGGCGCTGCTGACCGAACAGCGAGGCGGGGACTATATGTTCCCACTCGATGCGCGAGGCACGGTTGGGTTGGGCACGGGGGCGGTAGCCGCAACTGGCAGCATCCACCCGCCCACCCGAGCGCCCGACCCACTCCCAGCTGCAGCCGCAATAGAAACTGCCGTGATCGTTACGGTCGTGGTACACCTGCTGGCGCGCGAGGGTCTTGGCGGCCTCGAAAGTTGCGGGTGCGGCGTGGAGAATGGCGGGGAACAGAAAAACAAAAAAACAAAGCGCGACGGTACGACAGGATCTGGACATTGAACGACTTATAGCAATGAGAACCGGGAAATCCGACACTACGGCGGGGAGATTGTACGATAAATGGGGTGGTTTTGAGGCTGTGGTTAGCTGCTGCCCCCCTCTCCCTTTGCGGGAGAGGGGGAGGGGCGCGAGCTCCAGAAACAGCATTCATACCGTGAATGCCACCCATGGGCAGCTTCCTCATTCTATTGGCCGGGCCTTTTGCGTAATGTATCGCCCACAATTGCAAACAACGGGAGAAGGCTGTCATGGCTTCGTTTGAAGATATCAAGCAGGTAGGGGTAATCGGCGCCGGTACCATGGGGCGGGGCATCGTCATGAACTTCGTCAACGCCGGTTATCCAGTGGTCTGGCTGGACGTGAATGGCGAGATGCTGGAGAAGGGCCTGGTCGAGATCGCCAATGTTTACAAGCGCTCGGTCGCTCAGCAGCGTTTCGATGACGCCGAGGCCCAGGCCCGCGTGCAGCGCATCACCACTACCCAGGACTATGCCGCCCTGGCCGATATGGATCTGGTGGTCGAAGCTGTATATGAAAACATGGATCTGAAGAAGACGATCTTCGCTGAACTGGACAAGGCGGTTAAGTCATCGGGTATTCTTGCGACCAACACCTCTTACCTCGATATCGACGAGATTGCTTCCGCTACCCAGCGTCCGGCCCAGGTGCTGGGTCTGCACTTCTTCAGCCCGGCGCACATCATGAAGCTGCTGGAAGTGGTCCGCGGCAAGGCCACGGCCCAGGACGTGCTGGATGCCTGCCTGGCGGTTGGCAAGAAGATCGGCAAGGAGGCAGTGCTGGCCGGCAACTGCCACGGTTTCATCGGCAACCGCATGCTGTCGATGTACTCGCGTCAGTCCCGCGAAGTGGTTCTGGAAGGCGCTACCCCATGGCAGGTGGATCAGGCGCTGCAGGGCTTCGGCATGGCCATGGGGCCGTACCGCATGTATGACGTGGTTGGGGTGGACCTGGGCTGGCGTTCGCGGCAGCTGGCTGGTGTTGGCCGTGGCGAGCCGATCGTGTGGCTGGATAACCGCCTGTGTGAAATGGAGCGTTTCGGCCAGAAGAGCGGCCATGGCTTCTATCGCTACGAGCCGGGCAGCCGCCAGGCGATCCATGATCCGGAAACCGACATGATGGCCCGCGAGGTTGCCGAAGAGGCCGGCTACACCGCCCGCGACGTAGCTGACGAAGAAATCGTCCAGCGTTGCATTCTGGCGCTGGTCAACGAAGGGGCGCGGATTCTGGATGAGGGCTTTGCCGAAAGCGCCGAGGATATCGATCGCGTCTACCGGTTCGGCTACGGTTTCCCCGCCGAGCGCGGCGGACCGATGGCCTATGCCGACAGCCTGGGCCTGGACGTGGTGCTGCAGCAGATCCGCGAACTGGAAGCCCGTCAGGGTGAGTTCTGGAAGCCGGCGGCTGGCCTGGTCAAACGTGCCGAAGCGGGCAAGAAGTTCATCGGCTGAGCGCCGACTGAACAGCAATAGAGGTTTGGGGGTGTAGCGCACCTGCGCTACGCCACGGGGCCGGCAGCATGTAAACCCTGTTGTCGCGCAGGTGCGCGACAACCCAAAAGCAGCGGTAACTGCAAAATAAAGGGAGCGACTACTCGTAGGGCGGTAGGAAGACCGCCTGTCAGTCACTCTTGACCGGGGTGCCGATCACCGGCTCGCCATCCAGGGTGGCTTCCTTGAGCATGATCTGATAATGCTGGCCATCGGTTTCCACCTGGCTCAGGCGGACCAGCAGATATTGCCAGTCCTTGGCGAACCACAGCGTCGTTTCCCGTTTGGCATCCGGCTCGCGTATGCGTTCCACCTCCACGGCATCGAACTGGCCGGCGCGGGTGGTGACGCGCTTTTCACCGGTGACGCGGAAGCGGTATTCCTCGATCTCGTCCTCATCGACCACCCGGTAGCTCATCTCGGTCTTGCCGGCCATCAGGTCGCGTTGCAGGGCCATCTGATAGGTAGTGCGGTCGAGCAATCCGGGTTCGGTCGGCAGGCTGAAGCTTTCCTTCTTGTGTTCGCCGGTCACGACACCAGCTTCCCAGTCGAAGGTCTGGGTAGTCACTCGGCCGCGCCCCAGACCTTTGCGCTCGTAGCGGTAGCTGAGCGGCACAAGCTGGTCATTGTCCAGCCGCAGCTTGCTCTCTTCGCTCAACCTGGCAACGAACATGCCGGCATGGAAGGACAACGTCCAGGTACCGTCGGGATTGGCCTGCAGGCTGTGGGTGGCCTCGCCATTGACCGGAATCTTCTTCATGTCGGCAGCGTAGCTGGCGGTAAAGGGAACCAGTTCCTGCGCGTTGATCAGGCTGCTGCCGAGGGCCAGTACCGCGGCGGCCAGCCAGCGGCCGGGACGACGGAACGAGAGCGAACTGCTGTCAATCATGCACGTGACCTCGCGTATCTGCTTCGAATTGATCCAGCCTGAGGCCACAGGGTGCAATGGGTGTGCCGTCCAGGCAAGCTTGGCCGTCCTCCAGTCGCAGGCGACCGCTGACGTACAGCATAGCAGCCAGCGGGTAGAGCCTGTGCTCCGTATCCCGCACCCGTGCCGCGAGGGTGTCGGCTGTGTCATCGGCCAGCACCGGCACATGGGACTGCATGATCGCCGGGCCGCCATCGAGCTCTTCGGTGACGAAGTGCACGGTGGCGCCATGTTCGTTGTCACCCGCCTCCAGTGCCCGTCGATGGGTATGCAGGCCAGTGTACTTGGGCAACAGCGACGGATGAATATTCAACAGCCGACCCTGATAACGCTGCACGAAGCCCGCGGTGAGGATGCGCATGAACCCGGCCAGGATCACCAGATCGGGTGCATGGCTGTCGATCAGGGCGGCGAGCGCCTGATCGTAACTGGCCCGATCGGCAAACTCGCGATGATCGAGAACAGCGCTGGGAATACCGGCGATGGCGGCGCGCTCCAGGCCGAAGGCATCGGCGCGGTTGGAAATCACCGCGACGATGTCAGCCTGCTGACCATGCAGGGTATCGATAAAAGCTTGCAGGTTGCTTCCTGATCCGGAGATCAGGACGACGATGCGGCAACTCATCCGCGGCCGTTACGCAGTACGACTGCCTCGCCGCTGGCATCGGCGGTGTTGATGGAGCCGATGACCCAAGGCTGTTCGCCGGCATCTCTCAACACTTGCAGAGCATTGTCAGCCTGATCGGCGGCGACACAGATGACCATGCCGACGCCGCAGTTGAGTACGCGGTGCATTTCGGTTTCGTCGACGTTGCCCTGCTCCTGCAGCCAGTCGAATACTGCCGGACGCTGCCAGCTGCTCAGGTCGATGCTGGCGCTGGCACCAGTAGGCAGCACGCGCGGAATGTTTTCCAGCAGGCCGCCACCGGTGATGTGGGCCATGGCTTTCACTGCACCGGTCTGCTTGATCAGCTGCAGCAGCGCCTTGACGTAGATGCGTGTTGGCGCCATCAGCAGGTCGGTCAGCGGCTGGCCGTCGAGTTGCACGTTCTTGATATCGGCACCAGCGACTTCGATGATCTTGCGGATCAACGAGTAGCCATTGGAATGGGGGCCGGAGGAGGGCAGGGCCAGCAGCACGTCGCCGGGCTGAACCTGAGTGCCGTCGATGATCTCGGCCTTTTCTACCACGCCGACGCAGAAGCCGGCCAGATCGTAGTCGTCGCCTTCGTACATGCCGGGCATTTCCGCGGTCTCGCCGCCCACCAGGGCGCAGCCGGCCAGTTCGCAGCCGGCGCCGATGCCGGTGACCACCTGGGCGGCGACATCGACGTTCAGTTTGCCGGTGGCATAGTAGTCGAGAAAGAACAGCGGCTCGGCGCCGCAGACCACCAGGTCATTCACGCACATCGCCACCAGGTCGATGCCGATCTGGTCATGCTTGTTCAGATCCATCGCCAGGCGCAGCTTGGTGCCGACGCCATCGGTGCCGGATACCAGTACTGGCTGCTTGTAGCCCGCCGGAATTTCACAGAGCGCACCGAAGCCACCCAGACCACCCATGACTTCCGGGCGCGCGGTACGTTTGGCGACATGTTTGATGCGGTCGACCAGGGCGTTTCCGGCGTCGATATCGACCCCGGCGTCCTTGTAGCTGATGGAGGGCTTGGCGGGCTTCTGGCTGCTCATGCGTGGGTCTCGAGTGATCAAAGTGGGGAGCGCGCTAGTGTACCAATTCATCGCGCAGGCGACCATGCTCCCGGCTGGGTCTATTCCGTTTCATCGGCGGCGCGGCGGGCGATGAGACGGGAACAGACCCCAGTTTACGCCTCCGCGGTTGCTGCCGATCCAGTGCTTGTTTAATGTATGCGCTTTAGGGCCGCTGTTTCATCGCTGTTTTGGGGATGACAGCCGCATTCACCAGATGGAATTACCGATGCGTTTCAAGCAAAGAGTCCGGCTGCTTCTGTTGTGCATTGCCGCCCTGGCGTCGTTCAGTCTCAGTGCCGCAGTACTGGATGATCTCTACCGCGTGCAGGTCACCCAGGCCGAAGACCAGAGCCGGGACGACGCGTTGCGGGCGGCCACCCGGGTCATGCTTCAGCGTCTGGTGGGTAATGAGGTTGAGCTGCAGCGCGGGCCCCTTGCCGCTGCGCTGAAATCCCCGCAGGACGTGATGCGTCGGATCGGCACGGCGGAGGGCGGCAAGCTGCGCATCGAATTCGAGCCCGAAGCGCTGAACAGGCTGGTGCGCGACGCGGGGTTGCGGGCGCTGGGCCGTAATCGCCCGGGCATTGTGCTGTGGGCGGTGGAAGCCGGTGAGCTGGGTGATCGCACTCTGAGCCCGGTGAGCGCTTCGGCGCTGATACTGAAGGAAGCGGCAGCGCACCGTGGTGTTGCCCTGAGCTTTCCGCTGGGCGATCTGCAGGACATGAGCCAGGTCGATGAACAGCTGATCCGCCAGGCCAGCCGGGATGAACTGCTGGCGGCCAGCGAGCGCTATCCTGCGGAAGGGACCGTGGCTCTGACGGTATCGGGTTCGGCGGATCAGAGCATGCTGGACTGGACCTTGTGGCTGAACGGCCAGAGCGACTCGGGACGCATTACCGGCACGGCCGAGGCCGCCGCCGACAAGCTGATGGTCGCCATCGCCAATGCGGTATTCGCCCAATACGCGACACCTGCCGGCGCTGCCGACGGCGTGTCCGGCTGGCGTTTGCATGTCGAGGGCATCAACAGCGTGGCTGATTATGCCGGTCTGCTGCGTTCGGTGAACCAGCTGGGGTCACAGGCGCCGCAGTTGATTGCCATCGAAGGTGACAAGGTGCAACTACAGGTGAGTTTCGCCGGCAGTGAAGCCCAGCTGGAACGTCTGCTCAATCTGGACATGCGTCTGCAGCGGATGCCCGAGCCGGTAGTCGAACCCGAGCCCGAGCCTGCGCTCGGTGGTACCGAACAGGACGACGCCTCCGCAGATCTCTTCCCAATTCCGGCCGACAGCACTGCGCCGGCCCTGGACCCGAACGCCGAGTCGATGCCTGACCCGGCCAACGATCCCTCGGGTGAGCCGCTGGCAGCTCCCGAGCCCCAGCAGGTGGTGCCCACAGCGCCACCCGCCCCGGCGTTGCCGACCTTGTATTTCCGCTGGCGTGGCTGATGATGACGCATCGGCTGATGGACAGCGGAGCGACCCGCAAGGTGGAGCCGATCTGATGGCGGCAGGGCAACCCATGCAGCTGCCCCTGGGCGTCAAGCTCAGGGACGAGGCCACTTTCGACAACTATTATCCCGGCCCCAACGCCGGCGTGCTGGCAGCGCTGCAGGCGCTGGCTGACCCGCAATCGGCGCCCGCCGAGCTGTGTATCTACCTGTGGGGGGCCGCCGGCAGCGGCCGTTCGCATCTGTTGCAGGCGGCCTGCCACCGGATGGCAGAGGCAGGTGGGTTGGCCATGTACCTGCCCCTGGCCGAGCTGCTGGATTACGGCCCGGTGTTGCTGGAAGGAATGGAGCAATTCGATCTGCTGTGCCTGGACGAGCTGGATGCACTGGCCGGTCGGGCGGATTGGGAAGAAGCCCTGTTCCACCTCTACAACCGCATCCAGCAGCGTCAGGGACGCTTGTTGATTGCCGCTGCCGCCGCGCCGAGAGCGCTGTCATTGCAACTGCCGGACCTGGTTTCGCGCCTGGGCTGGGGGCTGGTATTTCAATTGCAGGTGCTGGATGACGAGGGCAAGCAGCAGATGCTCAAGTTGCGTGCCGAACGGCGCGGGCTGCAACTGCCCGATGAGGTGGCGCGCTATATCCTCAGCCGCGGCGCGCGCGGCATGAGCGAACTGTTCGCCGCCCTCGAACAGCTGGACCAGGCCTCCCTGCAGGCCCAGCATCGCCTGACCATTCCCTTCGTCAAGCGGGTGATGGGCTGGTAGATGTCAGGCTCCGGCGGGGTGTAGTGAACGCACCCGCTGTGCCTGGAAGCTCCAGCGCACATAGCCCAGTGCGGCGATGAAATACAGCACGCTGGTACCCACCAGGACCGCGCCATACAGTTCCCGACCCGGCTGGAAGCAGGTCTGTACCCCATAGATGAAATACAGATTGATGGCAAAGCACAGCCAGGCATGGGCGCGCACATTGCCCAGGACGATGCCCGGCAGGAAGATCAGCAGCGGTACCAGCAATACGCCGATGATCACCACCGGGTTGGCGCCATGCAGGTCGGCGATGAAGGCGTTGTAGATGAACAGACACAGCAGCAGCCCGGCATAGCCCAGAGCGGCGAGCAGGCGGCTGATACGCACCCGTGGCTCAAGGTACTGCAGGGGTGGCAACGGCTTGTCAGCTCTGGACATGGGCGGCTCCGGCCAGCAACTGACGGGTGACGGTGGCCACGCGCTTGCCGAGCGCCCGGCACAACGCGCTCTCATGATTGTCCAGCGGGCGGGCGCCATCGCCGCCGGCCAGATGGCTGGCACCGTAGGGCGTGCCGCCGCCACGGGTATCGCTCAGTGCCGCCTCGCTGTAGGGCAGACCGACCAGCAGCATGCCATGGTGCAGCAACGGCAATTGCATGGACAGCAGGGTGCTTTCCTGCCCGCCATGCATGCTGGCGGTGGTGGTGAACACGGCTGCCGGCTTGCCGGACAGACTGCCGGACAACCACAGGCTGCTGGTGCCGTCGATGAAATATTTCAGCGGCGCGGCCATGTTGCCGAAGCGGGTAGGGCTGCCGAGCACCAGCGCCGCACAGTTTTTCAGATCATCCTCGGTGCAGTACAGCGCGCCGCTGTCGGGAATCTCCGGCGCGCTGGCGCGAGTCTCGGTGGTTACCTTGGGCACCGTGCGCAGGCGGGCTTCCAGGCCGGCCTGTTCCACCCCTTCGGCGATCAGGCGGGCCATCTTGGCGGTAGCGCCGTTATGGCTGTAGTACAGCACCAGAACATAGGAATCATTCATGCGTAGAGCTCCAATACCCGCTCCGGTGGGCGCGCGATGATGGCCTTGCCGTCGCGGATGACGATCGGCCGCTCGATCAGACGCGGGTAATCCACCATGGCCTGGACCAGTTCGGCCTCGCTCAGATCGGGGTCGTCCAGCTGCAGTTCCTTGTAGACATCCTCGCCCTTGCGCATCAGTTCCCGGGCGGAGAGGCCGAGCTGTTGCAGCAGGGCGCTGAGGGTGGCGCTGTCGGGCGGGGTGTCTATGTACTTGATGACGTCCAGCTCGTCGCCTTGCTGCTCCAGCAAAGCCAGAGCCTGGCGTGATTTGGAGCAGCGGGGATTGTGATAGATGCTTACCCTGGACATGGCAATCTCCGTTCAGGTCGGATTCGGTCCGCCACGCTGTGGCCGGGGCGGGGTATGCAGGCTATTCTAAGCGCTTGAAGACCATTGACAACTATCCCGTCTCGTCCCTGACGTTTATACCGTCTCCTTCGCGAAGGCGAAGGATTCACCGGCAACGCGAGAGCCGGGCTACAGGCTGGATTCCCGGCCTTCGCCGAGAATGACGAAAGGGGTAAGGCGTTCCCGTCTCGCCCGAGGTTTCAATGGATCGCGTAAAGTACCGTTTCAGGGAGCCTGGATGCCGCGTCAATTGCAACTGCTATGGTATTTCTGCCGTTATCTGTTTCGCCGGTTCGGCGAGGATAATTGTGCCAAGAATGCCGCTGCCCTGACCTATACCACGCTGTTCGCGGTGGTGCCGGTGATGACAGTCACCTACGCCATGCTGGCGGCGATACCGGCCTTCAATCAGGTGGGCGGTCAGGTCGAGACCTTCATCTTCGACAATTTCGTTCCCTCCACGGGGGCAGCACTGCGCGAATACCTCAGCGAGTTCTCCCAGCAGGCTCGGCAACTCACCGGCGTCGGCGTGGCCTTGCTCATGGTAACCGCGCTGCTGATGTTGCTGAACATCGAGAAGGCATTCAATGCCATCTGGCGGGTACGCTATCCGCGTCGGGGCATCTCCAGTTTCCTGTTGTATTGGGCGGTGCTGAGTCTGGGACCGTTGCTGTTGGGCGCCGGATTCGTGGTCAGCACCTATCTGGCGTCGCTGTCGTTTCTGTCCGGCGATGCGGTGCTGGCGTCCGCCTGGCGGCAGTTGCTGGGCTGGTTGCCGCTGCTGTTGAGCATCGCGGCCTTCACGCTGATCTATGTGGCGGTGCCCAATACCCGGGTGCGGCTCAAGCATGCCCTTGCCGGTGGTCTGCTGGTGGCCTTGTTGTTCGAGGGAGCCAAGGCCAGTTTCGCCCTCTATGTGGCGCTGTTTCCGAGCTTTCAGCTGATCTACGGCGCCTTCGCTGCCTTTCCGCTGTTTCTGCTGTGGATCTACGTCAGCTGGATGATCATCCTGTTTGGCGCCGAGCTGGTATGCAATCTGGGTAGCAGCCTGGCCTGGCAGCGTCCGACCTACCCGCGGCTGATCAACCTGCTGGCGCTGTTGCGGGTATTTCTCCGGGCGCAGCAGCAGGGGCACGCGGTGGATCTGGCGCGGGTGAATATTGGCGGCTGGGGGATGTCGGAGGACCTGTGGCTGCAGTTGACCGAGTGTTTGGAAGCTCGGCGGATCATCACTCGTGTGCAGCAGGGCGGTTATGTGCTGAGTCGGGATCTCGACCAGCTGGAGTTGGCAGAACTGCTGGAGGCCGTGCCGGAAGCCATGCCCAGCGTGGACTCGCTGCCCTTGTTGTTGCAGGGCGACAGCGTCTGGTATCCGGCGGTACGTGAGGCGCTGGTCGAACTGGAAGACAGCCGTCGCCGCATCATGGCCGGAAGCGTGAAAAGCTGGCTGGGTGGGGAAGGCAGGAATGTATCGACTACGGAGGATGGTTCATGAAAAAAGGTCTGTATGGCGTCATGCTGGGCACCGCCGTGTTGCTCGCCGGCTGCGGCGGGAATTGGCAGGATCACCGGGGCAACAGCGTCAGCCAGGCGGACTTGCAGGACCGCTGGATGGTCGTGAACTACTGGGCCGAATGGTGTGCTCCCTGCCGTCATGAATTGCCTGAGTTCAACAGTCTGGCGAAAAACCCCGATATCGTGGTATTCGGCATCAATTACGACGGCATCAGCGGTGATGAGCTGCAGGCGCTGGCAGACGAAATGGATATCGAGTTTGCGGTGATGGGGCAGGACTTCGTCGACAGTTTTGGCCTTGAGCGCCCACAGGTATTACCGACCACCTACGTCTTCAACCGCGAAGGCGAGCTGCTGCACAGCCTGGCGGGGCCGCAGACCGAGGAGACATTGCTGGCATTGCTGGAATAGGTCGCCCCTAATCCTTCACGTACCAATAGCGGTACCAGTATTCCTGCACCTTGTCCGGATAGCGGTGGCTGCCCAGGCTGCCGTTGTAGCGCGCCAGGGCCCGGCGCAGGTTGCCCTTCTCCAGGTCGAGATAGTATTTGAGGATGGTGCAGCCGTAGCGCAGGTTGGTCGCCAGATCGATCAGATTGTCATCGGGGCGGCCCAGCTCGTTCTTCCAGAACGGCATTACCTGCATCACGCCCTGGGCGCCGACGCGGGACAGGGCGTAGCGGTCGAACAGACTTTCCACATGGATTACCGCCAGCACCAGGTCGGGTTTCAGGCCGGCCTGGCGTGCTTCCCTATGCACCAGTTGCAGAAAACGCAGCCGCTCCGCCTCGTCGGGCAAATAACCCCGTAGCCGGGTGGACATGTCCAGCAACCAGACCTCAGCATCGAAGGCATCGGCGAAGCTGTCGGCCTGGGAGACGGTATGCATCAGCAACGCCCGCAGGTCCGGGTCGACCGGTGGCTGCGGCTGGGTGGCCGCCCTGATCATCGGGACGAGGCCCAGGGCGAGGCAGAACACTATCCATGTGTGGCGTGACATGATCAGCGTTGCTTGCCGCCCTCCAACGCCTGCAGAAACTCGGCCTGCAACTCGGGATCACCGACGGTCAAGACGATGAGCATGTTCTCCAGCTGGTTGGATTCCTCTTCCAGGCCCAGAGCGTCGAGGCGATGGATGCGATAGACCCATTGCTCCACGCCACTTTCCTCAAGGTTGTCATGCACCAGTGTCACCGCCTCGCGCAGTACCGAGCGCAGCTCGCGGCTGACCAGCAGAGTCTGCTCGGCAACCACTCCGGGTCCGGCGCGGGCGACGAGCTGGACGGTGCGCAGGTTCTCGAAGTCCAGTTCGACGAACTGCTCATTCAGCAGGTTCAGCCGCAGTACGCCGTCATGATTGGTACGCAGGGCGAAACGCCGATCTTCGGCGATCAGGCCGACCGCCTGGTTATCCCAGGGCAGTGCCTGATAACTCTCGTGGCTGTTGATTGCCCGGTCCCCGGCATCGAATTCGGTTACCCGGTGCAGGAGCTGCTCGGTCACCCGGATATTGCGCTGGGGCGAGGTCAACACCAATTGCTCGCCGGCATCGATATGCAGGTTGTGGCTGACCAGTTCACGTTCCACGCGCACAGCTGTCGCCCCGGGAGACTGGGGCTGGCTGCTGCAGGCCGCCAGGCCCAGCCCGGCGCATAGCCAGAGGGCCCAGGGAAACATCGGTTGGCGCATACCGGATGACCTCATCACGCAGTGCGGGTGCGTTCAATCAGGAAGTCGAGCATCTCGGCGGCCGGTACGCTGCGTGCGTCCTGGTCACGGCGGTACTTGTATTCCAGCTGCCCTTCGGCCAGCCCGCGATCACTGATCACCACACGATGGGGGATGCCGATCAGGTCCATGTCGGCAAACTTCATCCCGGGGCTGACCTTCTTGTCACGGTCATCCAGCAGGACGTCGATACCGGCTTGTTGCAGGCCCTGATACAACTGCTCGGTGGCTTCGCGCACCGCGTCGGAGCTTTCCATCTTCATCGGCACCAACACCACCTGGAAGGGCGCCAGCGCGTCCGGCCAGATGATGCCGCGGGCGTCATAGTTCTGCTCGATGGCCGAGGCGACCACGCGGGATACGCCGATGCCGTAGCAGCCCATGATCAGGGTCGACATCTTGCCTTGCTCATTGAGCACGTTGCAGTTCATGGCTTCGCTGTACTTACTGCCCAGCTGGAAGATATGCCCGACCTCGATACCGCGCTTGATCACCAGAGTGCCATTGCCGTCGGGGCTGATGTCGCCTTCGACCACGTTGCGCAGATCCGCCACTTCGTCGAAGCGGGCGTCGCGCTCCCAGTTCACGCCACTGAAATGCTTGCCGTCCTGGTTCGCGCCACAGACGAAATCCGCCAGGTGGGCCGCGCTATGGTCGGCGATGACATGCATCTTCAGCTCGATCGGCCCGATGGAGCCGGGCTTGCAGCCGATAGCCTGTTGGATCTGTGCTTCGCTGGCGAAGGTCAGCGGGGCGTGGATCGCCGGATGGTTCTCGGCCTTGATCTCGTTC
>DXBL01000105.1 GCA_019116555.1 Candidatus Pseudomonas excrementavium | reverse complement strand
ATGCTCTGGCTGACGATATTGGTCAGCGAGACTTCCGCGGTGGGAATCAGATACAGGTCACGCTGGTCTTCGCCGCGCGGCACCTTGAACAGGTCTTCCTCGAACTTGGGCAACTGGCCGGTGCCTTGCAGCGCCTCGGCCTGCACCAGGTAAGGGGTATAGACCTCTTCATAGCCGTGTTCGTTGATGTGCAGGTCGAGCATGAACTGGGCCAGCGCACGATGCAGTCGGGCGATTGGCCCGCGCATCAGTGCAAAGCGCGCACCGGACAGCTTGGCGGCGGTCTCGAAGTCCAGATAGCCATGCAGCTCGCCGATGGCGACGTGATCCTTGACTTCGAAATCGAACTGGCGCGGGGTGCCCCATTGGCGCACTTCAACGTTGTCATCCTCGCCCTGGCCCACCGGCACACTGGCATCCGGCAGGTTGGGGATGCTCAGCATGATGGCATCCAGCTCTGCCTGAATACCGTCCAGCTCCTGCTTGGCCGCATTCAGCTCATCGCCCATGCGATCCACGTCGGCCAGCAGTGGCTGGATATCCTCGCCGCGCGCCTTGGCCTGACCGATGGATTTGGAACGGCTGTTGCGTTCGGCCTGCAGGCTTTCGGTGCGGGTCTGGACGGACTTGCGGCGAGCTTCCAGCGACTCGAGCAGACTGACGTCCAGCTCGTAACCGCGGGTGGCAAGGCGTTCGGCGATCAGTTGGGGTTGGCTACGGACCAGTTTTGGATCAAGCATCGGGCATCATCTTATGGTTGCAGGTTACAGCCTGGCGACTAGCGGGTCAGCATCAGGCCGGCCCAGGTGGCAATCAGACAGAGGCACACACTGAGCAGGACATATCCCAGAGCCATCAGGCTCTGGCCCATCTCCAGCAGACGCCAGGCGTCCAGGGAGAAGGTGGAAAAAGTAGTAAAGGCACCCAGGAAACCGATCATCAGTCCCTGTTGCAGCAGCGGCGACAACTCCGGGCGGTTCAGCCACGCGCCATATAATACACCTATCGCCAGGCATCCCAGCACGTTGATGAGCAATGTACCCAATGGGAAGGCCCCTGGCCACAGGGTGGCGACACCCAGCCCCAGGCCAAAGCGGGCCATGGCACCCAGCGCGCCGCCGAGGGCGATCACCAGCAGCGTCTGGATCATGGATGCCGCCGCTTGTTCTTGCTGGCAGCGTCCAGCGAGCGCAGATACTCGAGTTTCTGGCCGATCTTCAACTCCAGCCCTCGGCTGACCGGCTGGTAGTACTGGCGCGGCTCGATCTCCTCGGGAAAGTAGTCTTCGCCCGCGGCATAGGCCTCGGGCTCGTCATGGGCATAACGATAGCCCTGACTGTAACCCAGTTCCTTCATCAGCTTGGTCGGTGCGTTGCGCAGGTGCAGTGGCGGCTCCAGCGACGGCTGGCCGGCGACATCCTGCAAGGCTTTCTTGTAGCCCATGTACACCGCGTTGCTCTTCGGCGCGCAGGCCAGATAGACGATGGCCTGGGCAATGGCCAGCTCGCCTTCCGGACTGCCGAGACGCTCCTGGACATCCCAGGCATGCAGACACAGGGTCAGGGCACGGGGATCGGCGTTGCCGATATCCTCGCTGGCCATGCGCACCACGCGACGGGCAATGTACAGCGGGTCGCAGCCGCCATCGATCATGCGGGCATACCAGTACAACGATGCATCCGGGTTGGAGCCACGCACCGATTTGTGCAAGGCGGAAATCTGATCGTAGAAAGCTTCGCCACCCTTGTCGAAACGCCGGCGGTTGTCATTGAGCAGGTCGCCGACCAGTTCGACATCGATGGTCCCGCCATCGGCCACCAGGTCGGCGGCAATTTCCAGCAGGTTCAGCAGCCGGCGGGCATCGCCATCGGCCGCGCCGATCAGGATCGCTCTGGCTTCGGCGCTGATGGCCAGCCGGTGCTGGCCCAGCCCGCGCTCCTGGTCGCTCAGCGCCCGGGACAGCAAGGCGTCCAGCGCCTCCTCGTCCAGCGATTTGAGCACGTAGACCCGGGCCCGGGACAGCAGCGCGTTGTTCAGTTCGAAGGACGGGTTCTCGGTGGTAGCGCCGATGAACAACAGGGTGCCGTCCTCGACATAGGGCAGAAAGGCGTCCTGCTGCGCCTTGTTGAACCGGTGCACTTCATCGACGAAGAGGATGGTCTGGCGGCCATTCTGCGCCGCATGCTGGCGCGCCTGGTCCACCGCCAGGCGGATATCCTTCACCCCCGCCAGCACCGCGGAGATGGTCACGAAATGGGCATCGGCCAGGGTCGCCAGCAGCTTGGCCAGGGTAGTCTTGCCCACCCCTGGCGGCCCCCAGAAGATCATCGAGTGCAGCGCGCCCTGCTCCAGCGCCACGCGCAGCGGCCGCCCCGGCCCCAGCAGATGCTGCTGGCCGGCATACTCATCCAGGCTGGCTGGCCGCATGCGCGCCGCCAGCGGCTGATGCGGCGGCGTCCGGGCGGCGAACAGATCCATGTCACTCACTGATGACATCGACCCCATCAGGCGCTTCGAAGGTGAACTGCGCATCGTCCAGCGGTGCATTCAACTCCACGTTCCGGAACAGGATGTTGGTGCGCTGGCCGACCGGATCGCTCATCTGCATATCGTTGATCACTCCATCGCTGAACGAGACCCGCAGGCTGTCGAACATCGAATCCGCCTCCTTCGGCGTCAGGGTGAAATCCTGCACGCTGCCGCCCTTGCTCCATTCGATATCGAAGCTTTCCTGCAACTGGCTGACATCACCCGACAGCAGCAGCGCCGGCGTGTGACTCAGGCGCTTGTCCATGGTCTGGATGGTGACCTGCTGCAGGTCCGGGTCATACAGCCAGATACGCTCGCCGTCGGACACCAGCAGCTGCTCCAGCGGCGGGTCCGTATGCCAGCGGAACATGCCGGGGCGCTTGAGCGCCAGGGTGCCGGTGGTTTCCTGCAGGTTGGCACCGTTGGAACTCAGGGTCATCTGGGAAAAGCCGCCGGTCATGGTCTGGGCGCGGGACAGCAGCTCGTTCAGCCGCTCGGCCGCCTCGGCCTGGTCATCGGCAAGGGCTGCCAGGGGCAGCGCAAGGCACACGGCGGTTATGGTGGAACGCAATAAGGTGCTGATCATCTTGACTTGGTTGCTCCGCTGAAACTAGTCGCGTACAGGAGGCGGCGCGATCACCTCGCGCGAGCCATTGGTATTCATCGGTGTTACGACACCGGCCATTTCCATGGATTCAATCATGCGTGCGGCCCGGTTGTAACCAATCTTGAGCTTGCGCTGCACCGCTGAAATGGACGCCCGGCGGCTCTCGGTGACGAAGCGCACGGCCTCATCATACAGCGCGTCTTCCTCTTCGCCGTCACCGCCCATGCTGCCGCCCTCGAAGCTGCCACCGCCGCCATCGTCGGCGCCGTCGAGAATATCCTGGATATAGTCGGGTTCGCCACGCAGCTTCCATTCGTCCACCAACCGGTGCACTTCGCCATCCGACACAAAGGCGCCATGCACCCGCACCGGCAGACTGGTGCCCGGCGGCATGTAGAGCATGTCACCGTGGCCGAGCAACTGCTCTGCCCCGCCCTGATCCAGAATGGTCCGCGAGTCGATCTTGCTCGACACCTGGAACGCCATCCGCGTGGGGATGTTGGCCTTGATCAGACCGGTGATCACGTCCACCGACGGGCGCTGGGTCGCGAGGATCAGATGGATACCCGCCGCCCGCGCCTTCTGCGCGATCCGGGCAATCAGCTCTTCCACCTTCTTGCCGACGATCATCATCATGTCGGCGAACTCGTCGATCACCACCACGATCACCGGCAGGGTTTCCAGTTCGGGCGGGATATCCTCCATGCTTTCCCGGCGGTACAGCGGATCGGTCAATGGCTCGCCGGCCTTCTGTGCATCCTTGACCTTGCGGTTGAAGCCCGCCAGGTTGCGCACGCCCATGGCCGCCATCAGCTTGTATCGACGCTCCATCTCCGCGACGCACCAGCGCAGGGAATTGGCGGCCTCCTTCATGTCGGTCACCACCGGGCACAGCAGGTGCGGAATGCCTTCGTAGATCGACAGTTCCAGCATCTTCGGGTCGATCATGATCAACCGCACCTCTTCGGGGGGCGACTTGAACAGGATGCTCAGCAGCATGGCGTTGACGCCCACCGACTTACCCGAACCGGTGGTACCGGCCACCAGCAGGTGAGGCATCTTGGCCAGGTCAGCGAGGATCGGCTTACCGCCGATATCGTGCCCCAGAGCGAGGGTCACGGGCGAGCTGGCCTCGTCGAATTCGCGGGTCTGCAGCACTTCCGACAGCCGGACGATTTCCCGATCCTCGTTGGGAATCTCGATACCCACGGTGGTCTTGCCGGGGATGACTTCCACCACCCGCACGCTGATCACCGCCAGCGAGCGCGCCAGGTCCTTCGCCAGGTTGGAGATCTTGCTGACCTTGACGCCGGGTGCCGGCTGGATCTCGAAGCGGGTAATCACCGGACCGGGCTGGACCTTTTCCACTTCCGCCTCGACGCCGAAGTCCTTCAGCTTGATTTCCAGCAGGCGCGACATGGCTTCCAGCGACTCGGGCGAAAAACCCTTGTTGATCTTGCTCGGCGGATCCAGCAGGCCGATCGGCGGCAGCGAGCCGGGTACCACGGGCTCGAAGCCCAGCGGAGCCTGCTTTTCCTTCTGGGTACGCACGCTGGCGGGCACCGGCTTGGTGTCCAGCGGCTCGATCTTCGGCGGCTGGCGTTTCTCCTGGGCAGCGACGTGTTTGGTCAGGGCTTCATGGCGCTGGGCGCGGGACGCCTCGGCCTGGCGCTTCTCTTCGGCGGAGACGGCAGGCTCGCGGCGCGCGGACGAGCTCTTGTAGCCCGGCTCGGCTCGCTCGCTGGCGCGGCGCGCGAGCCAGCCGTTCCAGGCGCGTTTGAGCAGATCCAGCAGGTCCAGGGTGATTCGGCCGAGGAGGTCCATGACCTTGAACCAGGACAGATTGGTGAATACCGTCAGGCCAAACAGGAACAAGGTAAGGAACATCAAGGTGCTGCCCTGCATGTTCAATACCGGGAAAGCCATGTCCCGCAACAATTGCCCCAGTACCCCACCGGCACCGGCGCCTTCGGGAAAACCGTCCGGGGCGCTGCCGTGCAGGGCCGCCAGCGCGGTGCCGGCCAGCAAGGTAAGCACGAAGCCAATCAACCGCCAGGAGAACAGCCAGCCGTTCCAGACGAATGGCAGGTGGCGGCGGCGGAACATCTGCCACACCTTGACGGCTACGATAAGCGGGAACAGGTAAGCCAGGTAGCCGAGCACGAACAGCAGCACATCGGCAATCCAGGCGCCCATGCTGCCGCCGGCGTTCTGTACGGTGACCGTACCGCTGCTGCGCGTCCAGCCGGGATCGCTGGCGTTATAGGTGAACAACGCCATGCACAGATACAGACACAGGGCAATCATACCCAGCAGCGCCCCTTCGCGCAGGCGCAGACTGAGCTGCTCTTGCCAGGCAAAGTGCTGGCCTTTGTGAGATCGGGTATCCTTCAACGCTCTGGCTTCCGTCATGATTCAGCCGCTTATTGTACAGGTTCTGCAAAACTCAGTTGAGTTGACCTGTAAAGATGGGTTGCGTTCCGCCAGTTATGGGAACTATCTTGATGGATGACAATAACTTAACGATGCTTTTTGATAAACCTTTCAAGATTCCATTTATCTGAAATGCGAACCACACGGGATTTGCGATGACTGAACTGAGGTGGCTGGATCCGGACACTCTGGACTTCCCGCCCTCCAGCGAAGCGCTTGCCAGCCCCAACGGGCTGCTGGCTGTCGGTGGTGATCTGGCCCCTGATCGGCTGATCGCCGCCTACCGACGGGGCATCTTTCCCTGGTACGAGGAAGGCCAGCCACTGCTGTGGTGGTCGCCCGACCCGCGCACCGTACTGGCGCCCTCTGCCCTGCATGTCTCGCGCAGCATGGCGAAATTCCTGCGCAAGACCCACTTGCGGGTTACCTTCGACCAGGACTTTGCCGCGGTGATGCGTGCCTGTGCCGAGCCACGCAATTACACCGACGCCACCTGGATCACTCCTGACATGCAGCACGCTTATGGCAAGTTGCATCAGCGCAATATCGCCCATTCAGTGGAAGTCTGGGATGGCACCGACCTGGTCGGCGGGCTCTATGGCATCGCCCTGGGCAAGGTGTTTTTCGGCGAGTCCATGTTCAGTCGTTGCAGCAACGCCTCGAAAACCGGTTTCATCGGCCTGGTCCGAGAACTCCAGCAGCGCGGCTGCGAGCTGATCGACTGCCAGATGCCGACCGACCACCTGGAAAGCCTGGGCGCCATGACCCTTTCCCGAGCGGCGTTCGCCCAGGCGCTCGGCGTGCTGTGCCACGAGCAGGTCCCCAGTTGCTGGCGGAACATGCCGGCTCGGATACCGGATTGAACCATCCGGTGCAGCTTCTATACTCAACAGCATCTCCTGACAGACGGATTCCAGAGCGTTCCCCATGACTGATCTGGCGCACCTGAAGTTCTACGCGACGCAACCTCACCCCTGCAGCTACCTGCCCGAGGAGCAGGCGGTGACGCTGTTTCTCGACCCACAGCAACCGATCCAGCCGGATACCTACAGTCAATTGTCCGAGCTGGGTTTTCGTCGCAGTGGCGAGCACCTGTATCGCCCCCATTGCGCCCAGTGCCGGGCCTGCGTGCCGGCGCGCATCCCAGCTGCGGATTTCGTGCCGAACAAGCAGCAACTGCGCATCCATAAACGCAACCGCGATCTGCAGGTGACGACGCGGCGCCCGGTCATGAACGAAGAGATCTACCAGCTCTACTCCCGCTACATCATCGCCCGCCACAGCGATGGCGACATGTTTCCGCCCAGCCGGGAACAGTTTCAGTCCTTCCTGGTCAGTGAGGATGCGTTCTGCGAGTTCAACGAGTTTCGGCTGGATGGTCGCCTGCTGGCGGTAGCGGTTACCGACCGGCTGAACAACGGACTGTCGGCGGTGTATACCTTTTTCGACCCGGACCAGTCGCGCCGCAGCCTGGGTCGCTATGCGATCCTCTGGCAGATCGAGCAGGCGCGTCGATCGGGGCTGCCGGCGGTCTATCTCGGTTACTGGATCAGGAACTGCCGCAAGATGAACTACAAGACCGAATATCGGCCGCTGGAAATGTTGATCAATCAGCGCTGGATTCGAGTCAATTGAGCAGACTCAAGTAAAAGTACCCGGCAAAACTTGGCTGTTGTGGCCTTTTGAGGCACAATTGCTCACCTTTTTTGCGGGCTCATACCGACAGCCCGCCTAATGCAACAGATTGAGAGGCCTTTGCTTAATGGCGAAAGAAGACAGTATTGAAATGGAAGGCACCATCGTGGACACCCTGCCCAACACCATGTTCCGGGTTGAGCTGGAAAACGGCCACGTCGTGACTGCCCACATTTCAGGCAAGATGCGCAAGAACTACATCCGCATCCTGACCGGTGACAAGGTGCGCGTTGAACTGACCCCCTACGACCTGACCAAGGGTCGCATCACCTACCGCGCTCGCTGAGTTCAGCGGCGACGTACCCGCAACGCCCCGACGCTTCAGTCAGGGGCGATGGTTGAATCCCGCCCTTCTCTCCCGCTTCCATAAATGAAAAACCGCGTGCAAACCTGACGTCTGCACACGGCGATCAATGGCTGGCGGCGGTCGTATCAGCGCGCCATGTATTTACCCAGCTCGTTCTTGCCGATCGCGGCACGGTGCACTTCATCCGGGCCATCGGCCAGGCGCAGGGTTCGCTGCATGGCGTACATGTGCGCCAGCGGCGTATCTCCCGACACCCCCGCCCCGCCATGCATCTGGATGGCGCGGTCGATCACCCGCAGCGCCACATTCGGTGCCACGACCTTGATCTGGGCAATCTCGCTCTTGGCCACCTTGTTACCCACGGTATCCATCATGTAAGCCGCATTGAGAGTCAGCAGACGAGCCTGATTGATCTCGATGCGCGACTCGGCGATCAGATCGATATTGCCACCCAATTGCGCCAGCTTGCGACCGAAGGCTTCACGCTCCACCGAACGCCGGCACATCAATTCCAGTGCCCGCTCGGCGGCGCCGATGGAACGCATGCAGTGATGGATGCGGCCTGGCCCGAGGCGCCCCTGGGCAATCTCGAAGCCGCGCCCCTCACCCAGCAACACGTTACTGTAGGGCACCCGCACATTCTCCAGCACCACTTCAGCATGGCCGTGGGGGGCGTCGTCATAGCCGAATACCGGCAGCGGACGAATCACCTTCACACCAGGCGCATCCATCGGCACAAGAATCATCGAATGTTGCTGATGGCGCGGGCCATCCGGGTTGGTCAGCCCCATGAAGATCATGATCTTGCAGCGCGGATCACAGGCACCGGAAGTCCACCATTTGCGGCCATTGATCACCCACTCGTCACCTTCGCGACGGGCATTGGCCTGCATGTTGGTTGCATCAGACGACGCCACGCCCGGCTCGGTCATACCGAAGCAGGAGCGGATCTCGCCAGCCAGCAGCGGCTTCAGCCACTTTTCCTTGTGCTCCTCGCTGCCGTAGCGAACGATGGTTTCCATGTTGCCGGTATCCGGCGCGCTGCAGTTGAAGGCTTCGGAAGCCAGGCCGGAGCGGCCCATCAGTTCGGCCAGCGGCGCGTATTCCAGGTTGGTCAGGCCGGCACCCAGCTCCGATTCCGGCAGGAACAGGTTCCACAAACCGGCGGCGCGGGCTTTCTCCTTCAGTTCTTCGACAATGGCGGTGGGCTGCCAGCGGTCGCCTTCATTTACTTGCTGATGAAAAATCGCTTCCGCAGGAAAGACATGCTCCTGCATGAAGGCATCGATCTGTTCACGCAGCTGTTGAACCTTGGGGGAGTATCCGAAATTCATATTCATGCGCCCTTTTGCTGTTTTGTTGTGCATATGTATCTGAGTCACGAAAAAGGTAGATGAGCTGCGGGAATTTATCTAACCTATTTTCCGCGTGTATAAAGATTCATAAGTTATATATACTCTGCCCGTCTGTATCTATAAGAGCCTATAAACGAGCCATATGAAGGATCCAGCGATGAACCTCAGCAAAGTGGACCTGAACCTGTTCATTGTTTTCGATGCCATCTACACCGAAGCGAACCTGACCCGCGCCGGCCAGATCGTCGGCATCACCCAGCCAGCGGTGAGCAATGCCCTGGCCCGACTGCGCGACACCTTCAACGATCCGCTGTTCGTGCGCACTGCCCAGGGCATGGTGCCGACGCCGATGGCGCAGAACATCATCACTCCCGTGCGCCATGCACTGCAGCTGTTGCGCGTTTCGGTACAGGAAAGCCGCAGCTTCAATCCCGATCAGGCCAACAAGACCTATCGCATCAGCATGACCGACCTCACCGAGGCGGTGATCCTGCCGCATCTGGCGGCGCGCATCCGCCGTCTGGCGCCGAACATCAATATCGACAGTTTCCTCACCCGTCGCCGGGAAACTACCAAGGAACTGGCTGCCGGCCGCCTGGACTTCGCCATCGACGCGCCACTGAACACCGATACCCAGGTGCGCCATGTGAAGCTGTTCGAGGACCGCTACGTCTGCATCATGCGCAAGGGACACCCGTTGGCGGGTAAGGACAAGATCAGCCTGGATGACTATCTGGCCCAATCGCACATCCACATCTCCAGTCGCCGCAATGGCTTGGGCCACGTGGATCTGGCGCTGGGCAAGATGGGTATCCAGCGCCGCGTGGTGCTACGCTCGCAGCATTACCAGATGGCTCCGCTGGTGCTGGAATCGACCGACATGGTGATGACCGTCAACGAGCGCTTCGCCCGTCGTCATAACCTGCATTGGGTGGAATTGCCGATCGAGGACATCCCGCCGATCCAGACCCACCTGTTCTGGCACGAAAGTACCGATCAGGACCCGGCCAACCGCTGGATGCGTGAACAGATCATCGAGCTGTCGCAACAGCTCGAGCGCAAGATGATCAAGGAACGGGAAGCCGAGCTGCAGACCGAAGGCTGACCCGCCTCACTCCAGCGTCGGCTCCTCGCCGGGAGCCGGCGCGAACTGACCATTCCAGATTTCCCGATACTTCTCCAGCAGCCGCCGCGGCTCACCCTGGCTGGCCATGCGGTGCATGCCCTGGGCCAGCGCCGCGCGCAGGGCCGGCGAGTTGCAAGCCGAATTGTGCGACACGGTGAAGTACAGCGCCTCGTTGATCAATGAGCCTTCGATAACATCCAGTTGATCGAGGATATCCATCTGCGCCGCCAGCGCCAGTCCCTGATGCCGCTCATAGATGACATAGTCGACCCGCTCGCGCACCAGCAGCTCCAGGGACTGCTGGATGGAGGGGACCATGCTGATATCGAGATGATCGGCGGCGTAGGTATCGAAAGCGGCGCCGAAGCTGTTGTTGACCAGGGAGCTGCCGCGCTTGCCGCGCAGATCGTCCCAGCCACTGTAGGGAAATGCCTTGCCACGCTTGACGAAGATGACGCTCGGCACCTCCATGTAGGATGGATGCACGTAGTCCATGTCGGCGAGACGACTGGGGGTGAGGAAAGCGCCGGCGAGCATGTCGACCCGCCCGCTGCGTACCTCTTCCTGGGCGCGGGACCAGGGTCCCACATGTAACACATCGACGTGGATGCCACTGCCGTCCAGCACTTTTTCCAGCAGCTCCACCGCCGCTCCGGTCAATCGCTTGGGATCGTCCGGATC
>DXBL01000104.1 GCA_019116555.1 Candidatus Pseudomonas excrementavium | reverse complement strand
GGAGATGCTCGCCCATACGGTTTTGGCCGTGCCCGTGACCGGCACATAGAAGTGGCGGAAAAACCAGCTCTGCTCGGCCAGACGATCCAGATTCGGCGTAGGATTCAGCGGGTTACCGTAGGCACCTACCGCGGTGGTCCCCAGGGATTCCAGCATGATGAACACAACATTCGGCGCGGCACCGGCCAACTGGTGGGGTTGCGCCGGCACCCGGCGGGAGAAGTCGAGCTGCTCGGCGTCGGGGGCATCGACACCCAGATAGGCGCTGACCTGCGGATAGTACTGGCGGACCTGCGCCTCGTCGTAACGCTCCTGCGGTACTTTCAAGGTGTCGTAGAAAAACAGCACGGGGTTGAGGCCCAGCGCGCCCAGCTGGCTGTCGCCGGCAAAGAAGGCATCGTTCCAGCGCAGCGGGACCGGGTTTTCCAGGTTCACGTTGCTGGTGCGGCCGATCAGCACGAAGAACACCACCACCACCATTGCCGCGCTGCCCCAGATACGCGCCCAGAGACTGATGGGCCGCACCTGCCGATCGAAGGTGATCCGCTCCAGGCGGAACAGTGCGAATACCGACAGCACCAGCAGTGCCAGCCAGCCCAGGGTGATCCAGACCACCGGATAGCTCTCCCAGAGCATCTGCTGGGAGATCTGCACATCACCGAGAAATTTCAGCGCCGAGGCGTTCAGCCGCACGCCCAGGTAGGCGTAATGACCGAAATCGATGAAGTACATCAGCAGCACCACCGCCAGCGCCAGCAACAGCCAGAACCGGCTCAAGCCGCGCAGCAGCCCGCTGCGCACACTGTTCCAGCGCGGCAACCAGGCCAGCAGCATGGCCGGCAGCATCAGCAGCACGGCCAGCCGCAAATCGAAGCGGACGCCGATGCCCAGGGTCTCCAGCACCAGCGCCCAGGGATGGCTCTCACCGCCGGTAACCGAGGAAAAGCCGAACAGAAAGACCATCCGCAGCGCGACCAGCAGCCCGAACAGAATGGCTACCCCGCCCACGAAATAATGCAGGCGCCGGGATTGCAGCCAGCTCATAGGAACACTCCTTTGAAGAATTTGGGTTGGTGGCCGCGCCGACTCATGTCAGGTAATCCATGGCCCGCAATCGGGCCAGCAACGAATGACAGTCGGGCACGTGCAGGTCCGTCATCTCCGGCCAGGCATTGTCATGGAACACCAGGCAGGTCCGACAGCCGGCCGCCCGACCCGCCTCCAGGTCGAAGCGAAAATCGCCGACCATCACCGCCTCGGCTTCGCTCAACTGCCAATCGACCAGCAAACGATGAATACCGTCCGGTGCCGGTTTCGGCGGCGCCTCGTCACGCCCGATGATGTGTTCGGGGGCGAAACAGTCGAGCACCCCGATACGCTCCAGTGACGTCATGGCCACGGTACGCAGATTGCGCGTGAGGATACCCAGGCGCTGGCCACCGGCATGCAATGCGCGGATCAGCTCGGCTGCGCCGGGCGCCGGCGCCACGTCGGCCGCCAGGCGCAGCTCGATGGCGTTGAGCTGGTCATTCAGGCGCTGGCGCTCGGCGATGGGCAGGCGTCCCAGATGGGTGAGAATGTCCTCATCGGCGGGAATGCCCAGCTCCCGCCGGATCGCCGGAAAGTCATGCTGAGCGACCGTCAGGGTGCCGTCGAGATCGAAGATCCAGCCACGTATCTGTTGCATATCAACCGCCGCGCCGGTCGCGCATCAGCGACTCCTGCGCCACCGATGCCACCAGTTCACCGGCGCGGTTGTAGACCAGGCCCCGGGAGAAACCCCGAGCGCCACTGGCGGAAGGACTGTCCATGGCGTACAGCAGCCAGTCATCCATGCGCAGCGGGCGGTGGAACCAGACCGCATGATCGAGGCTGGCGACCTGCATATGCGGCGACCAGGTGGAGATGCCATGGGGCAAGGCCGCCGTGCTCAGCAGATTGAAGTCCGATGCGTAGGCGAACAGGTAGCGATGCAGGTGGTCGTCATCGGGTAGCTGGCCATCGGCACGGAACCAGATGTATTGCTGGGGCTCCGAGGCTTTCGGCTTGAAGGGGTTGTAGCCATTGATCCGGCGAATTTCGATGGGCTTGGGGCAGAGCACACTGTCGCGTACCGCTTCAGGCAGCAGATGCTGATTCTCCAGACAGATGTCCAGTTCGCTCTTGAGCCCTTCGGGGCCCGGCACGTCGGGCATCGGCGATTGATGCGATACCCCGCGTTCCTCACCATGGAAAGACGCCATCAAGGTGAAGATCGCTCGCCCCTTCTGGATAGCGCTGACCGTGCGGGTGGTAAAGCTGCCACCGTCACGCGGCATCTCGACCTGATAGATGATCGGCAGGCTGGCATCGCCGGGACGCAGGAAGTAGCCATGTACCGAATGCACCTTGCGCGCGGGGTCGACCGTCTGGCTGGCCGCCGACAACGCCTGGCCCAGCACCTGCCCACCAAACAGCTGGCGAAAACCCAGATCCTCGCTCCTGCCGCGGAACAGGTTCTCTTCGATCTTCTCCAACGCCAGCAAGCTGACCAGATTATCCAGCAATTGGCTCATAAGGGACTCCTCAAACGTGATACCGGCGATGACCGGCCTGTACAACAGGGGAGCGCGGCAAGTCGACGCACCAAAAGGCTGAGGATTTTAAACCTGCGCGGGCAATTGTTACAGCCTTTTGCTTGGAACCGGTTATTTCGCGTTACACTTCGCGGATTTTCAGCGCGGAATTCAGCATGTCTTCAGCTTCGCCTTCCCATCCTGTCGTCGCGGTCATCGGCGGTGGCCCCGCCGGCCTGATGGCCGCCGAGCGTCTGGCTCAGGCCGGGGTATCCGTCAGGGTCTACGACGCCATGCCATCGGTAGGCCGCAAGTTCCTGCTGGCCGGTATCGGCGGCATGAATATCACCCATTCAGAATCCGCCGAGCCCTTTCTCGGCCGTTATCGCGAGGCTGCTCCCTGGGTCGGCCAGTGGCTACAGCGACTGGATGGTCCGGCGCTGCGCGACTGGATTCACGGCCTGGGTATCGACACCTTCGTCGGTTCCTCCGGCCGGGTCTTCCCCACCGACATGAAAGCCGCCCCACTGCTGCGCGCCTGGCTCAAGCGCCTGCGCGAGTCCGGCGTGACCCTGCATCCGCGCCATCGCTGGCTGGGCTGGGATGGGCAGCAACTGCTGTTCGATACGCCGGAAGGGCCGCTGCAGACAGCTGCCGATGCGGTGGTACTGGCCCTGGGCGGCGGCAGCTGGGCCCGTCTTGGCTCGGATGGCGCCTGGGTGCCCTGGCTGCGCGAAAGGGGCGTCGAGGTGCGCGAGCTGCGTCCGGCCAACTGCGGTTTCACTACAGTCTGGAGCGATCATCTGCGCCAGCGCTTCGCCGGCCAGCCGCTGAAGCAGGTGATCGCCCGGGTGATTGCTGTCGATGGCCAGTGTCACGAACGCCGCGGCGAATGTGTGGTGACTGAGGATGGTTTGGAAGGCAATCTGGTCTATGCCCTATCGGCCGAGCTGCGCGAGCTGATCGATAACCATGGCCAGGCCGAGCTGCAACTGGATCTTGCCCCCGATCGCAGCCAGTCGCAGTTGGCCCAGTTGCTGGCCCAGCCGCGCAAAGGGCAGAGTCTGGCGGCGGTGCTGCGCAAGCGGG
>DXBL01000103.1 GCA_019116555.1 Candidatus Pseudomonas excrementavium | reverse complement strand
CCCAGCGCCAGTTGCCAGGTGCGTGATTCGTGACCATCCTCGGGTAGGGTCGGGGTGGCGATCTCCAGCCGCGGCGGTGGATTCTGGTTGATCGCCTGCAGCAGGCGAAAACTGCGCGCCGCATTGTCGGGATCGCGTTGCTGCCCAGCCGCCTGATAGCGCAGCAGCCGGTAGGCCGTTTCCTGAATCTGCGCCTGCCGATCGACTGGCAGGGCCTTGAACCCATCGTCTTCCAGCAGCTGCGTATCGGCGGCCTGGGCCTGGGCCCAACTGACTTCCTCCGGTTGCAGCGGCGCGGCGCGGGTCAGCAGTTCCTTTTCCCGGGACGGGCGATAATTCACGTCCTGCACCAGTCCGGCGTCTTTCACCGCCCGCACCGTATCGGCGGGAATGGCAGTCAGCGGAAACTGGTCGATCAGACTCAGGCCGGGGCGGGCGATCTCCAGCAGTTCGAGCAGGCGGTACGAGCAATTTTCGTCGAAGAAGAAGTAGTCGAAGCGGATCTGCCGCAACTCCCAGACATGCTCGATCATGCGCCCGGTTTCCTCGGGCGTCAGGTCAAGGCGATACTCCCACAGGTCACGGTTTTCCAGGCTGCTGTATTCACTGAGTTTTTCGCGGTAGGGCAGCAGGGCGAACTGGCCTGGGTAACCGCCGGCGAGGCCTTTCCAGGCATACAGGATGCTGTTGTCCATGCCCTCGACCATGGCGCCGAAGTTCAGTGCATAACTGAGCAGAGCGGTGCCGCTGCCCTCGGTGGCTGCGGAATCGATGCGCAGCAGGGTATGGCCGAACATGGAGGACGGGCTGTTCAGGTAGGCATCGGGGAACACCAGCACCGTGGTGTGCGGGTCGATATCGGCATACCAGGTAGCGAACTCCGCGCATTCCACTGTGGGCAGTGCGTCCAGCTCCAGTTGCTGTTGCAGCCAGCGGGTGCGTGAGGGAAAGCGGCATTGTGGGTGGGCATCGGCCAGCGCCGGGTCGGCATGCAGGCCCTCCAGCGTGGCTTGCAGCTCCGCCAGCGGCGCGCGCGCGCCATGCTCGGCCAGGAAGAAATCCGCATCATCGACATAGCTTTGCCAGCCGCCGAAGGTCTGTCGCTCGTAATGGCCGAGGGAAATCCAGTAAGGGTCGTCCGCCAGTATCTGCAGCGTGGCTGGATCAACGTGCGGGGCCGCCTGTACGGCAGTGCCGAGCAGGCTCAGCAACAGGGGAAACGAACGTATGGACATGCAGGACCGAGGTGGGCAGCGGCGGTGTCAGCCGACACCGGGAGAAGGTATCCGTAGCCGGCGCAAGCGCCGGCCCGGAATGGTGATGCAGCGATCAGGCCTGATCGGCGTACTGGGCCAGCACCGCGTCCTGCTTCATCACGCTCAGGGTGGCGGCGTGAACCTGTTCGGCAGTCACGTCGGCAGAGCTGAAGATGGTATTGAAGTGCTGGCTGGTGATGGCGGCGAAGTGCGCGCGGTCTTCGGCCGGAACACCCAGTACCACGGCATAGGTGGTCAGCGCTTCACCTTCGCCCCGGGCCATGTCTTCGGACAGTTCGTTCATGATGCTGCTCAGAACAATCATCGGTTTGCCGTTATAGGCCAGGGCGCCGCTGGTATCGCAACCGTTGGTACCCGAGGTCATGCCGAAGGTGGCGTTACCGGAAGTGCCATTGGTGATGGATGCAACGAGGTGCGAGGGCAGGCCGCGCTGGCCTTCGAACAACATGTTGCCCCAACCGCAGCCCGGGCCGCCCGGTGCGGTGGCGAAGGCGTTGAGCGAAGCAGCAGCAAGCAGGGAGCCGAGCAGGATCCGTTTCATGGTTGTTTTTCCATTCAGGTATGAACAAGCCTGGAAATCTAGCAACCCGCTGCGCTTATTGCAATTTGATTACTGCCGATCTGGGCCGGGCGACAGTCGAAACCCGGGTGCCGTCATGGATCTGTGAGAGCGGTCACAGATTGGCATGGATGCCGGCCGGCCATGGCCTATCTATAGTGACGTATATCCCTGCTGGATTTGCCTTTGCGCCAAGCCAAGGCGGCGCTAGGGTTTGATGACAAACAATTACAATCAAGCCGAGGAGGCGTGTCATGAATGCGAATGCGCAGTTACGCTGGCTGGACTCCTACCCCCAGGCCATGCGCTGGGATACCGAACTGCCGACGGGGCCGGTCTGGACCCTGCTGGATCAAGCGCTTGCCAGCTATCCCGATAACCCTGCGATCGACTTCCTCGGTCACAAGCTGACCTACCGGCAACTGGATGAGATGGTCAGGCGCGCTGCCTGCGGCTTCCAGCAACTGGGCGTGGGGCCGGGTGTGCATGTCGGTCTGTACCTGCCCAATACCCCGCACTACGTCATCGCCTTCATGGGCGTGTTGCGCGCCGGCGGTACCGTGGTCAACTACTCGCCGCTGGATGCCGAACGCACGCTGGCGCACAAGATCGAGGACAGCGAGACCGCGCTGATGGTGACCCTCGATCTGGCCAGCCTGTATCCGAAGATGGCCGGTCTCTGCGGCAATAGTCGCCTGCAGACCCTGGTCGTGGGGCAGTTCACCGAGTTCTGCCCGGACGCCAGTCCCGAGCAGGCGGGGTTGCTCGGGCCGTCGACGGACGTGGTGTTTGACGAGCGGTGCCGGTCCTTTGCCAGCCTGCTGGACAATGATGGCGACTTTATCGCCTACCCACTGGATGACGCTGCCGATACCCTGGCCGTGCTGCAATACACCGGTGGTACCACGGGCGCACCCAAGGGTGCCATGCTGACCCATGCCAATATCACCGCCAGCTGTTCCCAGCTGCAGACGATCCTGGATGAGTCCCTGAAACCCGGCCAGGAGCGGGTGCTGGCGGTGCTGCCGCCATTCCATATCTATGCGCTGATGGTCAACATGCTGTTCAGCCTGCGGATGGCGGCCGAGGTTTATCTGCATCCGCGCTTCGATGCCGAAACCGTACTCGACGAGATCCAGCGCAGTCGCATCACCACCTTCCCCGGTGTGCCGACCATGTTCATCGGGCTGCTGGCCCATCCCCTGACGGCCCAGCGCGACCTGACCTCGCTGAAACTCTGCAACTCCGGCGGCGCGCCGCTGCCCCTGGAAGTGCAGCAGCGTTACTCGGACCTGGCCGGTTGCGCTCTGCGTGAAGGCTGGGGCATGACCGAAACCACCACCACCGGCACCTTCACTCCCCGCGATGCGCAGCCGCGCCCCGGCTCCTGCGGCATCCCGGTGCCGGGCGCGCAGATCCGCATCGCCCCGCTGGACGGCTCGCCCGGCAGTCTGCCACCCGGTGAACGGGGAGAAGTCTGTATTTCCGGGGCGAACGTGACTGTGGGGTACTGGAAGCGCGCCGATGCCACAGCCGACGCCATGACTGCCGACGGCTTTCTGCGCACCGGTGATGTCGGCTATATGGATGAACAAGGCTGGCTGTATATCGTCGACCGCACCAAGGACATGATCCTGTGCAGCGGCTACAACGTCTATCCGCGAATGATCGAGGAGGCCATCTACGAACACCCGGCGGTGGAGGAGGTGTCGGTCATCGGCATCGATGATGCCTATCGCGGGCAGGCGCCCAAGGCCTTCATCAAGCTCAAGGCCGGTGCCGAGGCGTTCGATTTTGCTCAGTTGCAGAGTTTTCTCGAACCGCGACTGGGCAAGCATGAGCGGCTGGCGGCGATGGAAATCCGCGATGCGCTGCCGCGCACCCCGGTAGGCAAGCTATCGAAGAAGGAACTGATGGACGAGGAGCGGCAGAAACAGCAGCGCGCCACGGCCTGAATCGCAGCGGAGCGCTGACCGCCGGGCCAGCGCTGCGCTACGGGGCTACACCTGGAACCGGCTCACCAGCACCTGCAATTCATTACCCAGCCGCGCCAGTTCGATACTGGACGCGGCAGTCTGATCGCTACCGGTCGCGCTCTGCTCGGCCACGTCGCGCACGTTGACCACGCTGCGGCTGATTTCCTCGGCCACGGCGCTCTGCTGTTCGGCTGCCGCGGCGATCTGCTGGTTCATAGACTGGATGTTGGACACGCTTTCGGTGATGTTGCTCAGCGCTGCGCCCGCGGTGCGGGTCAGCTCCACGCTGCTGCCGGCCAGGGTGTGGCTGCTGCTCAGTCGGCTGGCGACCTGCTGGGTGCCGCTGTGCAGGGCGGCCACCAGGGCTTCGATTTCCTCGGTGGACTGCTGGGTGCGCTGCGCCAGGGACCGCACTTCATCGGCCACCACCGCAAAACCACGCCCGGCTTCACCGGCGCGGGCCGCTTCGATGGCGGCGTTGAGTGCCAGCAGGTTGGTCTGATCGGCGACCGCCCTGATCACATCCATCACGGTCCCGATCTTGCTGCTTTCCTGTTTCAGCAGCTCCATGGCTTCAGTTGAGCGGGTCACTTCTTCGGCAAGACGCTCGATCTGGCTGATGGCCTCGTTCACTACCGCATCGCCGTTGCGGGCTTCGCCGTTGGCACTGGTGGCTGCCAGCGATGCCTGCTCCGCGTTGCGCGCCACGTCATGTACGGTGGCCGACATCTCCTGCATGGCTGTCGCCACCTGGTCGGTTTCTTCCTTCTGACTGTTGATACCGACGCGCGTCTGCTCGGTAACGGCGGACAGTTCCTCGGCGGCGCTGGCGATCTGCGTGACGCTCTCATGAATCCGACCGATCAACTCGCGCAGGCTGTCTGCCATGCGCTGGACACCTCGTTGCAGTTCACCGAACTCATCGCGGCGGGTCACGACATGGTTATGAGTCAGATCGCCATCGGCAATGCGCTGCAAGGTCTGGCGCGTTTCATTCAGCGGACCGGTGATCTGGCGAGTGATCAGCAGGGCGCTGAGGCCACCGATCAGCAGGGCCAGCACGGTCATGGTGATCTGCAATGTGCGGGTGGTAGCGGCCTGGCTGTCGCTACGTTCCAGCTGGGCCTGTCTCAGGTGCTCGGTGATGCGCATGATGTCGGTACCCTGCACGGCATTTTCCTGGCGTGCCTGGGCAATCTGGCTGGTGCCGGCCTCGAAGCGTTGTTGCTCAGCCAGGTAGTCGGTCAGTATCTCTTGCGCTCGGTTCAGCAGGTCCTGCTGGCCGCCGAGCAGCAATCGCTCCAGTTGTTCCAGGTCGCTGGATGCAGCTGCCACGGCCCGGTTGAGCGCTTGCTCTGCCTCATCGCCGCCTTCGGTCATGACCATGCGGCTGTCGAAGCGCACACGCAGAAAGCTGGTTTCGAACGCATCGATGGCCCGCATCAGTTGCACATCTTCAGTGCGATTGGCCTGTTCCTCCAGTGCAGCCAATACCTCGACCATCTGGCTGGCCTGCTGGTTCATGGCCTGCAATGCGGCGCTGCGGCTGGCGAACGCGGCCCGCATATTATTCAGGGAAACCTGATATGCCGCGATGATGCCCGGCAAAGGCTGAGCGGTATTGCGGTCTTCGGCATGGGTGAGTTGGCTGACGAGCTGGCGTTGCTCGGTGCCGAACGCCTCCAGTTGGCCTTGAACCTGCTGGGCGATCGTCTTGTCGCCGTTCGCTGCCAGGTACTGCATGCGCATGATGCGCAATTTGCTCAAGGTGTTTTCCAGTCGGGCGAGATCGCCAGCCTGGTTGCCATCTTCGATCAAGATGCCCAGGCTGCGCCACCCGGTCAGTGACAGGATCAGGGTAAACAGCAGAACCAGGCCGAAGCCCAGTCCGAGTTTCAGGTTGACACTGAGGTGGTCAAACCAGCTTTTCATTTATGTTGCTCTCCGGTATGTGAAAAAGTTTGCAGCTGGTTGTTGTTTTTCTGGTGTTGCTGGACCCGGCTCATGCCTGCAGCCGGGCAGCCAACTGGTTCAGTTCGGTCGACAGCTCATGCAGCGCGGCGCTGGCCTGGGCGGTGTGGTCGACTTCGGTCTGATTGGTCGCGGCGATCTGGGTGATCTCGGTGATATTGCGCGAGATATCCTCGGACACGCTGGTCTGTTCTTCGGCAGCGGTGGCGATCTGCCGGTTCATGTCGCGGATGGATTCGACCGCAACGGCGATCTGTCGCAGGCTGTCACCGGCCAGGGTGACCTGCTGCATGCTGGTGTCGCTGCGGCTCTTGCCGGCTTCGATCGCCCGGCCGGCTTCCTCGGCGCCGTTCTGCACACTGCTGATGATGGTCTGGATTTCTGTGGTCGACACGCTGGTCCGTTTGGCCAGGGTACGCACCTCATCGGCGACCACGGCAAAACCGCGCCCTGCCTCGCCGGCGCGGGCGGCTTCGATGGCGGCATTCAGGGCCAGCAGGTTGGTCTGCTCGGCAATGCTCTGGATCACTTCCAGCACCTTGCCGATGCGCAGGCTGTCATCTTCCAGCCGGTGAACCACATCTGCGGTGCGCTGGATTTCCTGCAGCAGCGCCTGCATGGAATCGATGGTTTCAGTCATTACCCGCTGGCCCTGGCGGGCGTTGTCATCAGCGGCATCCGCTGCGCCCGAGGCATCGGCGGCGTAGCGCGCCACCTCGGCGCTGGTAGCCGACATCTCTTGAATTGCGGCCGCGACCTGGTCGGTGCGGGAGAACTGTTCCCGGCTGCCGTGGGCCATGCGGGTAGCGACGGTATTCAGCCCACCGCTGGCGCGGTCGAGCTCGGTGGTGCCATGGCGCAGGCCTTCCGCCGTTTCGGCGAGGAAGCTGCGCAACTGATTGGCGGCCCGGGCCAGCACCCCCAGTTCATCCTGGCGCAGGCTGCTGATCTGCTCGGCGAAGCGGCCCTGGCTCAGCTGCTCGACCTGGCGGACCAGGTGGGTGATGGGGGCGATCAACTGGGTGCTGATCAGCCAACTGGCCAGGCCACCGATCAACAGCGTGGCGCCAAGCATGATCAGTATCGACAGCCAGACGGTGCGCAGCGTGGCTTCACGGATGCGCTCGATTTCGCTGGCGGCGTGCCGGTTGATCTCCAGCACCAGTTGCTCCAGTTGATCACTGGTGTCCCGATCGATACCGCGCACCAGATTGTCACCGGCAACCGGATCGCGGCCTGCGGCCAGGAAGCGCTCCAGGCCGTCACGGTAATCCGCGCCCAGCGTCAGATGTTTCTCTTGCAGGGAGACTACCCGCTCACGAAAAGCCGCTGTCAGCTCCAGTTCAGTGATCTGTCCCAGCAGGCTCTGCACCTGCTTTTCGCTGTTCTGGAATTGCTGCCAGTAGCGATCCAGGTCGGCTTGCTTGCCGCCGCGCAGCAGCACGTTTTTCCATTCCTGGACCTGGGTCTTGAAGGTCAGGTTGGTCTCATTGATCAGCCCGGCGGTGGCCTGG
>DXBL01000102.1 GCA_019116555.1 Candidatus Pseudomonas excrementavium | reverse complement strand
ATGCTCGACATGCAGGTGCGCGAGCAGGCGCAGATCATGGCCTATAACGATGCCTTCCACCGATCGGCCTCATGCTGGCTTTTTCAGTGGCGTGCATCATGTTGACCAAGGCATTGCCGAAAGCGCTGAGTAAACCCTGACAGCTGGCGTTCAATCAACCGGGTCGGTAGCATGCAAGGCATGTAAAAAATAGTACACAAGGTGCGCAGCATGAGCCATACGCCTTATCCCGATTCCTACTACGCCGCCTCCGCCAACCCCGCCCCCGAGCGGCCTGCTCTGCTGGGTAGTCACGAAACCGACGTATGCGTGATCGGCGCGGGCTATACCGGCATCTCCACCGCACTGTTCCTGCTCGAGCACGGGTTCAAGGTCACCGTGCTGGAAGCTGCCCAGGTCGGCTTCGGCGCCTCGGGGCGCAATGGCGGTCAGATCGTCAATAGCTACAGTCGCGATCTGGATGTGATCGAAAAGCAGCTTGGCCCGCAGCAGGCCCGGCTGCTGGGCGAGATGGCCTTTGAGGGTGGACGCATCATCCGCGAGCGGGTCCAGCGCTATGCCATCGACTGCGACCTCAAGGATGGCGGGGTTTTCGCTGCCATCAACCCCAAACAGCTGCGCCAACTGGAGCAACAGAAGGCACTGTGGGAACGCTACGGCCACACCCAGCTGGAGCTGCTCGATGACCGGGCGATCCGCGGCGTGGTCGATACCGAACGGTATATCGGCGGCATGCTGGACCTGAGCGGCGGGCACATCCATCCCCTGAACCTGGTACTCGGCGAAGCCGCAGCGGTGGAATCGCTGGGCGGCGTCATTCATGAACAGTCGCCGGTGGTGCGGGTGCAGCAGGGGTCGGCACCGGTGGTTCATACAGCACAGGGCCAGGTCCGCGCCCGCTTCGTCGTGGTCGCCGGCAATGCCTACCTCGGCGACCTGCTGCCACTGCTGGCGGCCAAATCCATGCCCTGTGGCACCCAGGTGATCGCCACCGAACCCCTGGGCGAAGCGCTGGCTCGTCAGCTGTTGCCCCAGGATTATTGTGTGGAAGACTGCAATTACCTGCTGGATTACTATCGCCTGTCCGCTGACCGGCGCCTGATTTTCGGCGGCGGTGTGGTCTATGGCGCCCGCGATCCAGCCAATATCGAGGCGCTGATCCGGCCCAACCTGGCGCGCACCTTCCCCGCCCTGCGCGACGTGAAAATCGATTACGCCTGGACCGGCAACTTCCTGCTGACCCTGTCACGTCTGCCGCAGATGGGCCGGCTGGGTGACAACATCTACTACTCCCAGGGTTGCAGCGGTCACGGCGTGACCTATACCCATGTCGCCGGCAAGGTGCTGGCCGAGGCGATCCGTGGCCAGGCCGAGCGCTTCGATGCGTTCGCCGCGCTGCCCCACTACCCCTTCCCCGGTGGTCGCCTGTTCCGGGTGCCCTTCACGGCGCTGGGCGCCTGGTACTACCAACTGCGCGACCGCTTCGGTGGTTGAGCCCGGAACCCCCGGGGCATTATGGCGGTCACAGGAGTGTTGCAAGGGTTTACCAAGAAAAACCAAGAGACAATCCAGGAGTAGTCCCCCATGAAGCATACTTCCGCCACCCGACGCTATCTGTCCATCATCATGGCCGCGCTGTTCATGTTCACCAGCATGGCCAGTATCCACGCCCAGGCCTCCATGGTCGGCACCCACGAAGTGATTGCCTCCGAGCAGCTCAACGTCGACCGCGACCAGCTCAAGTCGATGCTCGATGACGAAGCCGTGCAGGAGAAACTTGCCAGCATGGGGGTCTCTCCCGAACAGGTCGAACAGCGCATCAACAGCCTGACTGCCGAAGAACTGGCCTATTTCAACACCCAACTGGATGAAGCACCCGCTGGTGCCGGGGTACTGGGGGTGATCGTGCTGTTCCTGGTCATCTTCATCATCACCGACATGCTCTGCGCCACCAACATCTTCCGCTTCGTCAACTGTATCAACCGTTAACCGGTGCGTTTCCTGCGTATTGCCGCCCTGCTCGGACTGACAGTACTGCTGTCAGCCTGCGCCGGGCGCGCCCCGATCATGCCAACCTCCGCCGACCTCGCGGATTTTCCCAACCGGGTGATGCTGGAGGAAGTGCCGTTCCACGCCCAGGACGCCTATCAATGCGGCCCAGCCTCGCTGGCAATGGTATTGAACCACCGTAAGATCGCCGCCACCCCCGACGAATTGAAAGACCGCGTCTACCTGCCCGAGCGCAATGGCACGCTGCAGGTGGAAATGATCTCTGCTGCCCGCGACCGGGATCTGCTGGTCTACCCCCTGGAGAAGCAGCTCGAAGCGATTCTCAGCGAACTGAATGCAGGTAATCCCGTCCTGGTCATGCAGAACCTGGCCTTCGACTGGTACCCGCAGTGGCATTACGCGGTCGTTATCGGCTACGACCTGTCTGCCGAGGAAATGATTGTGCACAGTGGTCTGAATGCTGCGCAGCGGGAGCCGTTCCAGGTATTCATGCGCACCTGGGATCGGGCCGACCGTTGGGCCAGGGTGATGCTCCCGCCCGGCGAACTGCCCGCCACAGCCACCCCCCTCACCTATCTGAAGGCCGCCAGCGATCTGGAACAGACCGGTCGCCTGGACAGCGCCCTGCGCTCTTATCAGACAGCCGCAGCCGAATGGCCCGAGCAGCCAGCCGCGCGCCTGGGGCTGGGCAATACCTACTGGGCACTCGATGAGCGGCGAACCGCCCTGGATCATTTTCAACGCCTGGTGAATGACTTCCCCAACTTCCAGCCCGGCTGGAACAATCTGGCTACCGGCCTGGAAACACTCGGCTGTACCACTCAGGCCGAGCAGGCCCGCCGATGCAGCGAGCAACCTGAAAAGTCAGCTGCATGCAGCAATATAAAGTGCTCAGCAAGCAATTAAACCCAAACTTGTGAACCACTTCAAAACAATTAACTGACGCCAGCCCAACAACAACCTCGCCATTGAACTGCCGCCATAAAAATGGCGGCAGCTTTCACGCCCCAGCGTCTAGGACGCAGTTCACACTGTGATAATCAGGGCCATTTAATTGGTCATAAAGTAGATCAGTTCACATTATCCAGCTTGAACAGCCGGCGACCGATCAATAGCATACCGCCGGTATTCCGAAGAAGTGCGCAACTTACTGCACAACTTGACTGCGCAACTTCTTGCGCACTTTCAATATTGCCCAGCATGTTCTTTATTGCTGGCAACAGAACTCATCTTTTTATCAGGGATTGATGTAAACATGCTGGATAAGGATTACATCAATTTAATCGAAACGCCGATCGCCGCAGGGGATTTTGCTGGCGAAGACGCGCGCTACACAGCCGAGTTCGAAGCCCTGGAAGAGGAACTGGCCAAGGACACCTCGGTCCATCGCACCAGCGGCACCGACTGGGCAGTTATCCGGGAACGCGCCGAGCAACTGCTGCAGACCCAATCCAAGGATCTGCGCGTCGCCTGCTGGCTGGTCTGGAGCCTGTATCACACCGAGCACATCGCCGGCCTGGCAGCCGGTCTTGGCATGCTGCGTCAGGCCTGTACCGAGCACTGGCACATACTGCATCCGCAACGCATCCGCACCCGTACCGCCGCCATCAGCTGGCTGTGCAGCCGTCTGGAGCCCGTGCTGGGCGAGCAGACACCCGACGCCGAGCAGATGACGGCGCTTCGCAGCATCGCCAATGACTTGCGCGAACTCGACAACCGGTTCGCGGAGCATCTTCAGGACGCGCCGTCACTCGCGCCGCTGTATCGCCGGGTCGAGGAGCTGCTGAAACGCGCTGAAACGAGTCCACCGCCGGCGGCAACGACGTCAGCGTCGACACCAACCACCAGGCAGCCACCAACGCCGGTTGCGCAAGTCGCCCCCGCGACAGCTGCCGAGGCGCCCATTGTCGACAGCCGCGATGCCCATCGCAGCCTGCGCGCCCTGCAAGACCAGGCCCGCGGCCTGACCAGTTGGTGGCAGCATCAGAACCCCGGCGATGTCCGCGCGTTACGGCTGGCCCGCACCCTGTTGTGGCTGCCGATCGACAGTCTGCCGGGGCATGACACCGACCATATCACCAGTCTGCGCAACCTCCCCACCGACCGCCTCAAGGCTTTTCAGGAGCGCTTCAATCAGGGCCAGTATCAGGGTCTGCTCAGCGAAGTCGAAGCCAGCCTTAACCGAGCCCCCTTCTGGTTGAGCGGCCAGCACCTTGCCTGGCGCTGCCTGGAAGCACTGGGTGCCCAGCCGGCCATGGAGGAAGTCGAAACCCAGCTTCACCACCTGCTGACCCGTCTGCCCGGGCTGGAGGAGCTGCGCTTTCACGACGGCGAACCCTTCGCCGACACCGATACCCGGCAATGGATTGGCAGCCGTGTCATGGCGACCAGCAGCCACCCACAGACCACCACATGCGAGGCCACCAGCGAGGCCGGCGCGCCCTGGGAACTCGCGCTGCAGGATGCCCTGGCGCTGTTGAAAAAGGACGGCCTGCGTCCAGCCATGCAGTTGCTGCTGCAAGGCACCCGGCAATGCCATGGCGAACGGGCCCGTTTTCATTGGCAGTTGGCCGAGGCGCGCTTGTGCTATCACGCGCGCCAGCACGATATCGCCTACGCCCGGCTCGATGCGCTGCAGCAAATCCTCCAGTCCGCGGGGCTGGATCGCTGGGAACCCAACCTGAATCTGGAAGTACTGCGTCTGTTGCATGCCTGCTGTGAATTGCTGCCGCAGAGCCAGCTTGTGCGTGATCGCAGGGAAGAGATCTTCCACCGGCTGTGCCACTTCGACCTTGAAGTGGTGCTGAACAAGGCCCTCGGGCCATCCAAGTAGCGGAGAAACACCATGGCCAAAGAAGGCACAGTAGCACCAAAGGAACGGATCAACGTCACCTTCACTCCCGACACCAATGGCGCGGCGGAGGAGGTCGAGCTGCCGCTGAAACTGATGGTATTGGGTGATTTCACCCAGCGCGAGGACGAGCGCAAGATCGAGGATCGCAAGCCGATCGCCATCGACAAGGCCACCTTCGACGAGGTGCTCGCCAAGCAGGAACTGAACCTGAGCTTCAGCGTGCCCAACCGGCTGCAGGACGACGCGGCCCGGGAAGATCTCGCCGTCAACCTGCAGATCAACTCCATGAAGGACTTCAATCCTGCCAGCCTGGTCGATCAGGTGCCCGAGCTGCGCAAACTCATGGAACTGCGCGACGCGCTGGTGGCACTGAAGGGCCCCCTGGGCAACGCCCCGGCCTTCCGCAAGGCGATTGAAAGCGTGCTCAGCGACGATGATTCCCGGGAGCGCGTACTCGCCGAACTGGGCCTGACCCAACAACCGGACGCCTGATCACACAAGGACGCAAGCATGAGCACTCAGACAACCGCCATCAGCACACCCAGCGTCAGCGACGACGCCAGCATTCTCGATCGCATCATCGCCGAGACCCGCCTGACCCCGGACGATGAAGCCTACGGCATCGCCCGCCGCGGCGTATCCGCTTTCATCGAAGAGCTGCTGAAACCCCATAACGACAAGGAGCCGGTCAAGAAGGCCATGGTCGATCGCATGATCGCCGAGATCGACGCCAAGCTCAGCCAGCAGATGGACGAGATTCTGCACCATGAGCGCTTCCAGGCACTGGAATCCTCCTGGCGTGGCCTGAAACTGCTGGTCGACCGCACCGACTTCCGCGAGAACATCAAGTTCGAGATGATCAATGCCTCCAAGCAGGATCTGCTCGAGGATTTCGAGGACAGCCCGGAGATCGTCCAGTCCGGCCTGTACAAGCATGTCTATACCGCTGAATACGGCCAGTTCGGTGGCCAGCCGGTCGGAGCACTGATCGCCAATTATTATTTCGACCCCAGCTCCCAGGACATCAAGACCCTGCAGCACGTCGCCAGCGTCGCCAGCATGGCCCACGCGCCCTTCATCGCTTCCGCCGGCCCGCGTTTCTTCGGTCTGGAAAGCTTTACCGGCCTGCCCGATATCAAGGACCTCAAGGACCATTTCGAAGGACCGCAGTTCGCCAAATGGCAGGGGTTCCGCGAGCGCGACGATGCGCGCTATGTAGGCCTGACGCTGCCGCGCTTCCTGCTGCGCAATCCCTACGATCCGGAAGACAATCCGGTGAAGAGCTTCGTCTACAAGGAAAACGTTGCCAACAGCCACGAGCACTACCTGTGGGGTAACACGGCGTTCACCTTCGCCACCCGCCTGACCGAGAGCTTCGCCAAGTTCCGCTGGTGCCCGAACATCATCGGCCCGCAGAGCGGTGGTGCGGTCGATGACCTGCCGCTGCATCACTTCGAGAGCATGGGCGAAATCGAGACCAAGATTCCCACCGAGGTGCTGGTGTCCGATCGCCGCGAATATGAGCTGGCCGATGAGGGTTTCATCGCCTTGACCATGCGCAAGGGCAGCGATAATGCGGCCTTCTTCTCCGCCAATTCGACCCAGAAAGCCAAGTTCTTCGGCAACTCCGAGGAAGGCAAGGCAGCGGAATTGAACTACCGGCTCGGTACCCAGCTGCCCTACCTGTTCGTCGTCAACCGCCTGGCCCATTACCTCAAGGTGCTGCAACGCGAGTAGATCGGCTCATGGAAGGAACGTACCGACCTGGAGCTGGAGCTGAACCGCTGGATTCGCCAGTACGTGGCCGATCAGGACAACCCCAACCCGGAAGTCCGTGGCCGGCGTCCCCTGCGCGCGGCGCAGATCAGCGTGGCCGATGTGGAAGGCGAGCCGGGCTGGTACCGGGTCACTCTCAGCGTGCGTCCGCACTTCAAGTACATGGGCGCGGATTTCACCCTGTCGCTGGTGGGCAAGCTGGACAAGGAGTAACGGCACATGGGCTACGGCAGTCTGTTCGAGCGGCTGGGCGGCGAAACCGCCAGCCGCGCCGGTTGGGATCTGCAGCGGGCAGCGATGGACTCGGTCGCCAGCCACCTGTCCAAGATGCTCAGCACCCGCGCCGGCAGTGTGCTGACCCTGCCGGATTACGGACTCCCGGATCTCAATGACATGCGCCTGTCGCTGCACGATTCGCTGCAGCAGGCGCGGCTTGCCATCGAGCGTTTCATCGAGGCCCACGAACCGCGACTGTCCCAGGTACGGGTAATCGCCCTGCCCCGGGATCACGATCCCCTGAGCCTGGCCTTCGCTATCGAAGGCCGACTGGCAGTGCAGGATCTCAGATGCAACGTCAACTTTTCCGCCCGCCTGGATGGCAGCGGCAAGGTCCAGGTCGCTTAGCCGCTGTTCTGCGGAACAACAGCAACACTACACAGGGATGAACAGTGTCGTTCAATCATTATTACCAGAGTGAGCTCACCGCTTTGCGGCAACTCGGCAAACGCTTTGCCGAGCGCAGCCCGGCGTTGGCGCCCTTCCTCGGTCAGAGCGGCAAGGACCCGGACGTCGAGCGACTGCTCGAAGGCTTCGCATTCCTCACCGGCCGGCTGCGGCAGAAGCTCGATGACGAGTTGCCAGAGCTTACTCACTCCCTGATGCATCTGCTGTGGCCGAACTACATGCGGCCACTGCCGGCCATGAGCATTCTGCAATTCGACCCCCTGCGCCATGCCGGCGAGGCGTTGACCGTGCCACGCAACACACCGGTGGAATCGCGGCCGGTAGATGGCGTCAGTTGCCGCTTTCGCACCACCTATGATACCGAGGTGCTGCCACTGGCGATGCATGCGCTGGATTACTCGGTCAAGGGCAACGGCGCCCTCCTCAATCTGCAGTTGATGATGAGCGCACCCGGCAGTCTGGCAGATATCGACCTGCGGCAACTGCGCCTGCATTTTGCCGGCGAGCGCTACATCAGCCAGATGCTGCTGCTCGGCCTGGTACGCAACCTGCAGAGCCTCGAGCTGGTATTACTCGACCGCCACGGCGCCCCGCTGGAGTTGCCCGGTGAGGTGTCGGCGCAGATGCTGCGGCTGGGCCAGGAACAGGTTCAGCAGGTGGGCTTCGCCGATGAAGAGGCGATGATCCCCTACCCGCTCAATACCTTCCGCGGCTACCGCTACATCCAGGAATATTTCGCCTTCCAGGACAAGTTCCTGTTCGTCGATATTCTCGGCCTGAACGTGCTGCAACGGTTACCGGCGGCGCTGTTGAAACAGGTCCGAGGCCTGGAGCTGCGCTGCCATATCGCCAAGGCCGGTGAGCAACGCATCAGGCCTTCGGTAGACAATGTGCGGCTGTACTGCACGCCCATCGTCAATCTGTTCACCCACGATGCCACGCCGATCCGGCTCGATGGCCGTCAGGACCAGTATCTGCTGCGCCCGGCCAGCTACGGCAACCGCCATTGCGGTGTGTTCTCCATCGACCGGGTCACCGGCTGGAAGCCCGGCGGCCAGGGCTACGAGGAATACGTGCCCTTCGAGTCCTTCGAGCACGACACCAGCTTCGGCGCCGATACGGCCCGGCCCTATTACAGCATGCGCCAGCATGCATCACCGGTCGGCGATGGGCTGGAGACCTTTCTCAGCTTCGGTCTGTACACCCTTGAGCATCATGAGACGTTGTCGGTGGAACTGACCTGTACCAATCAGAACCTGCCGCAGAAACTGGCGCTGGGCGATATCTGCCAGCCCTGCGAAGGCACCCCGGAATTTCTCGGGTTTCGCAATATCAGCGCCGTCACGCCCTGTCACGCGCCACCGCTGCATCGCGACTTCCTGTGGAAGCTGATCAGCAACATGTCGCTGAATTACCTGTCGCTGGCGAATGTCGAGGCGCTCAAGGTCATTCTCGAAACCTATGACCTGCCGCGGCATACCGATCAGCATGCCGCCAAGGTCAGCAAGCGCCTGCTCGGCGGCCTCAAACACATCAGCCATACCCACGTCGACCGGCTGCACCGCGGCCTGCCCGTCCGCGGCATCCGCACCGAACTGAGCATGGATGCCGAAGGTTATCTGGGTGAAGGCGACCTGTTCCTGTTCGCCTCTGTGCTCAACGAGTTTTTCGCGCTCTACGCCAGCCTCAACTCCTATCACGAGTTGCGTGTCAAGAGTTCCAAGGGAGAGATATATCAATGGTCGCCACGCATGGGGCAGCAGCCCCTGCTTTGAGTCCGATCGTGCGCAGCATTCGTGAGTACAGCCTGTTTCAGGGTGTACAGCTGGTGCAGGAGCGCCTGCGTCAGGCCCATCCCGAACTGGATGATGAGGCATTGTACGAACGACTGGAGTTGCAGGCGAACCCGAGCATGGGTTTTCCGGGCAGCGAGATCGAGTCGGTGGAGTATTTCGAGGAACGCGGCGAGCTGCGGGCGCGCCTGCGGGTGAATCTGGTCAGTCTGTTCGGCGCCGGCTCGCCACTGCCCGCCTTCTATGGCGAACAGGCGTTGGGCGACGGGGCCGATGGCAACCCCACCCGCATGTTCATGGACCTGTTCAACAATCGGCTGCAGCGATTGCTATTGCCGGTGTGGCAGAAGTATCGCTATCACGCCCGCTTCAAACCCGGCGGGCATGATCCGATGTCCGCCCTGCTGTTTTCGCTGATCGGTCTGAGCGGTAACGCCATTCGCCATTCGACGGAGCTGAACTGGAAACGTCTGCTGCCCTATCTGGGCCTGCTCAGTCTGCGGGCGCAATCGGCGGCGATGGTCGAGTCGGTGCTGCGCTACTACTTCAAGCATGAGCAATTACATATCGAGCAATGCCTGGAGCGCGAGGTGGATATTCCCGGCGAACAGCGCTGCCAGCTGGGCCTGGGCAACAGCATCCTGGGCGACAGCCTGGTACTCGGTGAACGGGTACGTGATCGCAGCGGCAAGTTCCGCATTCACATCCTCAATCTCGATTGGGCGCGCTTTCATGACTTTCTGCCACCCGGCGGCGACAACCAGCCGTTGCGCGTGCTGATCCGGTTCGTACTGCGCACCCCACTGGACTATGACGTACGCCTGCATCTGCGGCCGGATGAAATTCGCGAACTGCGCCTGGGCGCCGGCAATACCTGCCGCCTGGGCTGGACCAGTTGGCTTGGGTGCCAGCACGCCGATGCCATGGTCACCCTCGGCAGCCAACCCCATCAAGCGCTCTGAACTCAACACTAAGGACGGATAATGATCAATCTGGATCTGCAACAATTGGTACAGGCGCTCGATGCCGACACCCGCCGCGACCTGGAAGCCGCCGCCGAACGCTGCGTCAGCCGGGGTGGCTCCAAGGTATTGATCGAGGATCTGCTCGATGGTCTGCTGAACCGCACCGACAGCCTGCTGGTACGCGCGCTGCAGGATGCCGGCAGCACTGCCGATGAACTGGCTGCGGCACTGCTGCCGCGTCCCGAGTCGGGCGCGACCAACAACCCGGTCTTTTCCACCGAACTGGTGCAATGGCTGCAGGATGCCCTGCTGACCGCCTCGCTGGAACTCAAGCAGAGTCAGATCGACCAGGCGGCGCTGATTCTGGCGCTGTTGCGCAATCCGCTGCGTTATGCCGGAACGGCGTACATGGCGATCCTCGGCACCCTGAACACCGAGCGGCTGGGCGAATTCGCTCGCTCTCAGCAGCCCGCGGCCCCAGCGCCGGGTGCGTCCGGGAATGGAGAGTCGGCCCTGCAGCGCTTCACCCACAACTTCACCCAGCAGGCCCGCGAAGGCCGGCTCGACCCGGTACTCTGCCGCGATACTGCCATCCGCCAGATGGTCGATATCCTCGCCCGCCGCCGCAAGAACAACCCCATCGTGGTCGGCGAAGCCGGCGTCGGCAAGACCGCCATTGTCGAGGGCCTGGCGCTGCGCATCGCCCAGGGCGAGGTGCCCCCGGTACTGCAGCATACCGAACTGCTGTGCCTGGATCTGGGTCTGCTGCAGGCCGGCGCCAGCATCAAGGGCGAATTCGAGCGGCGGCTGCAGACGGTGATCGATGAGGTCAAGGCCTCAAAGCAGCCGATCATTCTGTTCATCGACGAAGCCCACACGCTGATCGGTGCCGGTGGCCAGGCGGGCGGTTCCGACGCCGCCAACCTGCTCAAGCCCGCCCTCGCCCGCGGCGAGCTGCGCACCATCGCCGCCACCACCTGGAGTGAATACAAGAAGTACTTCGAGAAGGACCCGGCGCTGGCCCGGCGTTTTCAGCCGGTGCAGTTGCACGAGCCGACGGTCAGCGAGGCGATCACCATCCTGCGCGGGCTGGCGCCGGTCTATGAGCAGAGCCACGGTGTCTATCTCAGGGATGATGCAGTGGTCGCCGCGGCAGAACTGTCCGCCCGTTATCTGGCCGGTCGCCAGTTGCCCGACAAGGCGGTGGACGTACTGGATACCGCCTGCGCGCGGGTGCGTATCAACCTGGCGGCGGCACCGGAAGCCATCGAACGCCTGCGCCAGGAACTGGCCGAGGGCGACCGCCAATGCGACGCCATGCGCCGCGACCAACAGGCCGGGCTGGCGATCGATACCGAGACTCTGGATCAGCTGGAGAACCGACTGCTCAGCGCCCGCAGCGAACTGACCGATATGCAGCAACGCTGGGAAGCACAACGGGATCTGGCGCTGCGTCTGCTGGAGCTGCGCAAGCAATGTGCCGCCGCGCATCAGGCCAACGCGGCATCAGCCAGCACCGTTGATATGCCTGAACAGTCGGCCCCGGATGCCGATAGCGCCGACCTGGAATCCCAGCTGCGCGCGACCCAGGCCGACCTCCAAGCGGCTCAGGCTGACGGCGTGCTGGTCAGCCATGAAGTCTGCCCGCGCCTGGTCGCCGAAGTCATCAGCCACTGGACCGGCATTCCGCAAGCTCAACTGGCCCGTCAGCACAACACCAAGGTAGCGACTTTCAGTGACGACCTGCGCCAGCGGCTTCGCGGTCAGGAGCAGGCCGTCCAGGCGCTGAACCGCGCCATCCGCGCTGCCGCCGCTGGCATGACACCCGTGGACGCACCCACCGGGGTCTTTCTGCTGGCCGGCCCCAGTGGCGTCGGCAAGACCGAGACAGCGCTGGCATTGGCCGATCTGCTGTATGGCGGGGAGCGTTTTCTCACCACCATCAACATGTCCGAGTTCCAGGAAAAGCACAGTGTGTCCCGGCTGATCGGCGCCCCGCCCGGCTACGTCGGGTACGGCGAAGGGGGCATGTTGACCGAGGCGGTTCGACAGAAGCCCTATTCGGTGATTCTGCTCGATGAGGTGGAGAAGGCCGATCCGGATGTGCTCAACATCTTCTATCAGATCTTCGACAAGGGCGTAGCCAATGACGGCGAGGGCCGGGAGATCAATTTCCGCAATACCCTGATTCTGCTCACCTCCAACCTGGCTTCGGAGGTTATCGTCGAACTGTGCCGCAACGGCGAACATCCCACCGCCGAGCAACTGGAACAGGCCATCCGCCCGACGTTGAGCCACCATTTCAAGCCGGCACTGCTGGCCCGCATGCAAGTGATTCCCTATTACCCGGTCGCTGGCGACGTGCTGCAGGAATTGGTCGAGCTCAAGCTGGAGCGCTTCGCCGAGCGGCTGCAACGCCGCCGCCTGAGCTTCAGCCATACCCCGGAGCTGGTCACCCATTTCGCCGACCTCTGCGGCGACAGCGACATGGGCGCCCGCCTGATCGATCAGCTGATCGACCGGCATCTGCAAGCCACCACCGTCGACCGTCTGCTCGATGCCATGGCCAGCGGCGAGACCCTGCGGCAAATGCAGGCCACGGTCACGGACGAAGGGCGGGTGGTCTGTGAGTTCGCCTGAAGCGCCGCTGATGTTCAACCAGTTGCCGCAGCCATTGCGCTATGCCCAGGCGCTGCTCGAACACTTTTCCCGGCTGGCCAGGCTGACCGACAGTCGCCGCCTGTGCCAGGGCCTGGTCGAGTCCGCCAGTCAGCTGACCGGCTGCGAACTGAGCCAGCTGTATCTGCTGGATGACACCCATACCCGGCTGACCCTGGCGGCAGAGTGGCATGAGAACGACTGGCAGGTCCGTGAGCCGGCCAGCCTGCCAAGCGATTATCACCGCGAGCAGCTGTTGCAATATTGTCTGTGCCAGAACCAGATACTGACCATCGATACGCTCGACAGCAGCCTGCACGACACCGCCTTCCTGCCGGATAGCACCACGCCCTGGCGTACCCTGCTGTGTCTGCCGCTGCTGTCCCAGTCCCGGCATGTACTCGGGGTATTGCTCACCGCCAGCACCCAGTCCCTGCGCCTGGGCAACTTTGCCGACTCCCTGGGGTTGCTGGGCAACTTCACAGCCAGTCAGCTCGGCCTGCTGCAACGGGTCGATAGCGTGCCCGCCCCGGCCATGGCAGAACCGGCAGCGGACCGCCCCTGCCCCAGCGGTTACGGCCTGATCGGCGACAGCCCGGCCATGCGCACGCTCTATCAATTGATCAGCAAGGTGCTGCACACACCGGTCAACGTGCTGCTGACCGGCGAAACCGGCACCGGCAAGGAGCTGGTGGCCCGGGCCATTCATGATTACGGCTTCCGGCGTACCCGTCCCTTTGTTGTGCAGAACTGCGCTTCGCTGCCGGAGAATCTGTTGGAAAGCGAGATGTTCGGTTATCGCAAGGGCGCCTTCAGCGGTGCCGACCGGGACCACACCGGACTGCTTGACGCTGCCGACACCGGCACCTTGTTCCTCGACGAGATCGGCGACATGCCGTTGAGCCTGCAGGCCAAGCTGCTGCGCGTATTGCAGGAAGGCGAAGTGCGGCCACTGGGCAGCACCGAGACGCACACCGTCGATGTCCGCATCATCGCCGCCACGCACCGCGACCTGAAGTTGCTGGTGGAAGCCGGCACCTTTCGCGAAGACCTCTACTACCGGCTCGCGCATTTCCCCATCGGGCTGCCGCCCCTGCAGGAGCGCGGCCAGGACATCCTGCTGCTGGCCCGGCATTTTGCCGAACAGGCCTGCGCCTTTCTGCAACGCCCGGTGTGCCGCTGGTCCCAGGCCGCCGAGTCGCAGTTGTTCGGCTACCCCTTCCCCGGCAACGTGCGCGAGCTCAAGGGAATAGTCGAGCGGGCCATTCTGCTGTGCGACGGCAATGAGCTGCTGCCCGAGCACTTCTCGCTGGAAGACACCGTGGATACCAGCCGCAACCTGCGCGAGCGCCTGGAACAGGTCGAGCGCAACCTGCTGATCGAGTCCCTGCGCCGCAACCAGGGCAACCAGACCAGCGCGGCCACCGAGCTGGGACTGCCGCGCCGTACGCTGCTCTACCGCATGCAGCGCCTGAATATCTGCGCGGCGGACATCAGATCACGGGAGAAGGTCGATGCCCGCCAATGACCGCCGTTTGAATTGCCCGGATAACCCAAGGAGTAGCAATAGATGATGTTCGGATCTGCCATTTCGACACTTGCCCAACAGTCCCGACGCCACCGGCGCAGCCTGATGCTGCTGGCCGTGACCCTGTGGCTGACGGGCTGCGGTGCCAACTACAAGTTCAGCGACGGTGACTACCGTCCGCTGGGAGACCCCACCGCGGCAGAGCGCCGCCCGTAACGCCAGGAGTACCTCACCATGGAACTGGTATTCGATGTGGTCAGCGCCCCGCAGCAGATGCCCGGTCTGGCCACCAGCAAGACCTTCAAGCAGGCCGGCGGCATCATCGGCCGCGCCGAGAGCTGTGACTGGGTGATTCCCGATACGCGACGGGTTATTTCGGGCCAGCATGCGCGCATCAGTCATCGTGACGGCCATTTCTATCTGACCGACACCAGCAGCAACGGCATCGCGCTCAAGGGTAGCGGCGCGCAGTTGGGCAAGGGCGAGCCCCGGCGCATCGAGCATGGCAATGTGTACTGTCTTGGCGAGCTGGAGATCCGGGCACGCCTGGTTCAGGATCCATCGGTGTTCCTCGATCACGCCAGTGCGCCCACCGGCGGGGACAATATCATTCCCGACGACGCCTTTCTCGACCTGGACCCACTGAATGCGCTGGATCAGCAGGAGCGGCTGTACAACGAAACCGATGAGCTGACCATGCCCGGCCTCGCGCCCCAGCGCCAGGCGCAACAGGACTATGCCCGTGTCGACATGGAAAGCCTGGCGGTTCCCGAGCTGGTCGCCCCACCGGTGACGCCCGCTCCAGCACCAACGCCCGAACCGGAGCGCCAGCCGCCCCGCTTCTGGGAGCGTTTCGGCAGCGAGCTGGGAGTCGATCTGGAGCAACTGGATGAGGCACAGCGCGAAGCCCTGGCGTTGCGGGTCGCCCGCTTGCTGAAGATCAGCGTGGGCAACCTGCAGCAGAGTCTGCGCACCCGCAGCGACCTGAAAAGCGAGATGCGCCTGGCCCAGACCACAGTGCAGACCGCCGGCAACAATCCACTCAAGCACAGCAGCGATGCAACCGCCGCACTGACCATTCTGCTGCGCGACAGCGAACCCGGCCAGTTACCCGCCGAACAGGCCGTCAGCCGCGCCTTCCGCGATCTGCAGGCCCACCAGGTGGCGCTGATCGCAGCCAGCCGCGCCGCGGTCAAGGGCATGCTGGAGCACTTGTCCCCCGAGCAGTTGACTCTGCGTTTCGAGAGGGAGAACAAGTCGCTGATCAGCACCGCCGGCGGCCGGTGGCGGGCATATATGCGGCTGTACAGCGCGCTGGAAGAGAACAATGAATGGAGCGAACGCCTGTTCGCTCGGGATTTCGCCACCGCCTACGAAGAACAGATCCGCCTTATCGCCACCCTCAACAATGACTTTCAAGGATGACTGCCATGCCGCGTCCCATGCTTCTGCTCGCCTTCTGCACCCTGCTCGCCCTGACCGGCTGCTCGCCCTTTTCCAGCACCACCAAACTGGATCTGACCCTGGAAGGCAGTCCGCGGTTGAACCCCGATATCAATGACCGCCCCTCGCCGATCGTGGTCCGCCTGATCGAACTGCGCAACCCGGTGGCCTTCGAGAACACCGAGTTCTTCTCGCTCTACCAGCGCCCCCGGGAAGTGCTCACGCCGGATCTGGTAAGCCAGGAAGAACTCGAACTGCGCCCCGGCGACAAGCGCAGCTACAAACTGTCGGCCCAACCCGAGAGCCGCTATATCGGCGTGCTGGCAGCCTACCGCAACCTGCCCGAGGCCAGCTGGCGCTACGTGATTCCGCTCCGGCAGAAGAGCCACAACCAGGCTGAGCTGTATCTCGACGCGCGGGGCATCAGCGCACCTGCCACCGCCAGGGAAGACTGATCATGGCCACACGCAAAGTCATATGGCAGGAAGGCATGCTGCTGCGCCCGCAGCATTTCCAGCAGAACGACCGCTATTACGATTATCAGCTGAAAATCCGCACCCAGCGGCAGACCAGCTGCAGTTGGGGGTTCTTCCAGCTGGAGATTGATCACCAGTTCCTGACCACCGGCAAACTGGTGATCAACCAGGCCAGCGGCATCCTCCCCGACGGCACCCTGTTCGAGCTGGGTACCGAGCAGGAACCCCTGGCCCTGGATATTCCACCCAACACCAGCAACACGCCGGTCTACCTCACCCTGCCCCTGGTCAGCGGCAATCATATCGAGGCCCGACGACCGGAACAGAAGGATGTGCTGGCCCGCTACGTCGCGCGTCAGAGCGAGGTGGCCGATTCCAACGCGGGCGACAGCAGCTCGGCCCAGGTCAGTTGCGGCCAGCCGGACTTCCGCCTGCAGCTGGGTGATGATGAAGACGGCCAGGCCTGCGTACGGCTGAAACTGTGTCAGGTGCTGGACACCACCCCCGACGGCGTGGTCAGCCTGGACCAGGACTATATCGCTACCCATTTGCACTTCCAGTCCAGCCAGTTCCTGCAATCCTGCGTCAAGGAAGTCATCGGCATGCTCGCCCATCGCGGCGACATCCTGGCCGAGCGCGTACGGGCCACCGGCAAGACCGGGGCGGCGGAAGTGGGCGACTTTCTGATGCTGCAACTGATCAACCGTGTGGAGCCGGTGCTGCGCCATTACCTGACCCAGGAACAGATTCACCCGGAACACATCTACCGTGACCTGCTGGCCATGCTCGGCGAGCTGTCGAGCTACTCCTGCGAGGCTCGACGGCCCCGTCTGGAGAGTCGCTATCAGCACAGCGATCAGGGCACCAGCTTTCGCAAGTTGATGACCGCCATCCGCCAGGTGCTGTCCATGGTGCTGGAACAGCACGCCATCGAGATGGCGCTGCAACAGCGCCAGTATGGCATCCAGGTGTCGCCGCTGAACGACCACCAGCTGCTCGGCAATGCCTCCTTCGTGCTGGCTGCCAGCGCCCACTGCGATTCCGAAGAGTTGCGCCAGCGGTTGCCGGCACACCTCAAGGTCGGGCCGGTGGAGCGCATCCGCCAACTGGTCAACCTGCACCTGCCCGGCATCCGCATCCGCCCCATGCCGGTGGCGCCACGGCAGATCCCCTTCCACTCGGGCAAGACCTATTTCGCGCTGGAACTCAGTTCCGAAGACCTGGCACAGCTGGAACGTTCAGGCGGTTTCGCCTTCCACGTTTCCGGCGAATTCCCCGGGTTGGAAATGATGTTCTGGGCCATCAGGAGCTGACATGACTATCAGGGAACTACAACACGGCCAGGACGACCAGACCGTCATCCTCCA
>DXBL01000101.1 GCA_019116555.1 Candidatus Pseudomonas excrementavium | reverse complement strand
GAATGGACCGGCAGGAAAGCCTGGTGGGTTAGCCCCCGGGCGCTGCCGGCCAGAGACTACCCAATCGCGCCCGGCATCAACCGAAACGCTGTGCCGGCGGCCGATACAGCAGCATGGCGCCCTGACTGGCGAGCACCAGCAGGACCAGCGGCGTCAACTCCAGCGTACAGACATAGTGCAGCATGCCCAGCCAGCCGGGCAGCTTGGCGTGGGTCAGACCCAGCAGTTGCTGGTGGTGCAGGCGGGTCCAGGCCGATTCCGCCTCGGTGGTGCCCTGCTGGGCGTCGGCATTGATCACCGCCTGACGGAAATGGCGGTAGCGCCAGACACTCAACAGCAGAGTCAGCAGACCGGCGATGAACAGCGGCAGCGCCACTTCCGGATAGGCGCCCTGGCGATCATGGAAGAACCAGACCACGGCAATCGGCAGAATCAGCGATGCCAGACACTGCATGCGCCAGTTGCGACGCATGGCCTGCCAGTGGGGACGGGTATCGAGCATCACTCTGCCTCGGCCTGGTGAATGGTGCCCAGCAGATGACCGAGCTTGCCGGCCTTGGTAGCCAGGTAGTTGCGATTGAACGGGTTGAGACCCGTCTTCAGCGGAATGCGTTCGGCCACCGTAATGCCGAAGTCTTCCAGCGCCTTGACCTTGCGCGGGTTGTTGGTCAGCAACTTGAGACTGGTGATCCCCAGGTGCGCCAGCATGGGTTTGCAGATGGCGTAATCACGCTGTTCCGCGCCGAAGCCGAGCAGTTCGTTGGCTTCCACTGTATCGGCGCCGCCGTCCTGCAACTGGTAAGCGCGGATCTTGTTCATCAGACCGATGCCGCGGCCTTCCTGACGCAGATACAGCAGCGCGCCGCGACCTTCCTCGGCAATGGCCTTCAGAGCCGCTTCCAGCTGGAAGCCACAGTCGCAACGCAGACTGAACAGCGCATCGCCGGTCAGACATTCCGAATGCAGGCGCCCCAGCACCGGCTGACCGTCGCCCACGTCGCCCATGGTCAACACCACGTGCTCCTTGCCGGTACCGGGCTCAAGGAAGCCGTGCATGGTAAAAGTGCCCCACTGGGTGGGCAATTGGGATGACGCAACAAAGGTGACTGGCACGCTGTCTCCTGTACGACCACGCTGATTAGAGGGCCGTTATCTTAACAGCACATGGGCACCGCAGTCAGCGCCGATGTGCCCTCTCATGCCAGGCCGGGGATGGCGGTCAGCGCCAGCAGGACCAGCAAGGCCATGATGCCGGCGAGAATATCGTCGAGCATGATGCCCAACCCGCCGCTGACATGCCGGTCCGCCCAGCCGATCGGCCAGGGCTTCCAGATATCGAACAGGCGAAACAGCAGAAAACCGATAAGCAGCCACAACCAGCCGGGCGGGGCCAGCCACAGGGTGATCCAGACCCCGACGAACTCGTCCCAGACGATGCCACCGTGGTCATGCACGCCCAGGTCCGCAGCGGTGCGATGGCACAACCAGATGCCCAACAGCGTACTCAATACCAGCACCAGCGCGTAGCCACCGGGGGGCAACTGCTGCCACAGCAGCACGAAGGGCAATGCCACCAGCGAGCCCCAGGTGCCCGGTGCCTTCGGCAATGCGCCGCTGCCGAAGCCGAACGCCAGAAAATGAATCGGGTTGCGCCATACCGAGGGCGGCGTCGGCTCGCGGGATTCAGCCATGCTTGGATTCCTTGAAATGTTGATAGCCGCCTGCGCCACTGATCGCCTGCCCGTCCAGCCAGACGCCGCTGCCCGCAGCCGCTGCGCCGATCACACTGACCGGCCAGCCCTGCTCTGCCCAGTGGGGAAGCAGCGCCGCGTGCGCCGGTGGCAGGGTAAACAGCAATACATAATCATCGCCGCCGCGCAGCATCCACTCCCGCTGCTGGGCTGCCGGCCAGGCGCGCAGGGCCGCAGAACAGGGCAGATCGGCGCTATGCAGATGCAATGCTACACCGCTGGCACTGGCCAGATGTCCCGCATCCTGCAACAGCCCATCCGAGATATCCAGCCCGGCGGAAGCCACCCCCGCCAGCACGACGCCCAGTTCACACTGGGCCCGCGGCTGCCAGAAACGCGCGGCGAGGTAATCCCGGGCAGCCGGTGCCAGACTGTCCGGCAGCCCCTGTCCCAGCACCACGGCAAGGCCACCGGCGCCATCACCAAGAGGGCCGCCCACACACAGCAGATCTCCCGGCTGCGCACCGGCACGGCGCAACGCCTGCCCCTGCGGCGCCTCGCCAAAGACGCTGATGCCGATATTCAGGGGGCCACGGGTGGTATCGCCGCCGATCAGGCTGATGCGGTGATCAGCGGCACAGGCGGCCAGCCCGGCGGAAAATGCTTGCAGCCAGGACTCATCCACGGTCGGCAGCGTCAACGCCAGAGTGAAGCCCACCGGCGTGGCGGCCATGGCCGCCAGGTCGCTGACTGCCACCGCCAGTGCGCGGTAACCGAGATCCTGCGGGGAATAGTGGTCGGGGAAGTGCACGCCCTGCACCAGGCTGTCAGTGGATATGACCCATTGACAGCCCGGTGTCGGCGTCAGCAGGGCAGCGTCATCACCGATGCCGAGCGCGACCTTGGTATGCCCGCCCGCGTGTTCCAGCGCCGCGCGCCGAAAGTAGCGACCGATCAATCCGAATTCGCCCAGCGGCATGGCTGCTGCCTCCTGCCGTGGCTCAGCGCCCCCGGCGGGACGCATTCACCTCGACACTGCGCAGGCGGGGCGCCAGCTTGTCGAGGATGCCATTGATGTACTTGTGGCCGTCGGTGGCACCGAAGACCTTGGCCATCTCGATACCCTCGTTGATGACCACCTTGTATGGCACATCAACACGCTGGGCCATCTCGAATACGCCAATCCGCAGGATAGCCAGCTCGATGGGATCAACTTCGGCTACCGAACGGTCGAGTACCTGCCGCAGCTGCTCGTCGATCTCGTCCAGATGGGCCGGAACGCCATGCAGCAGTTCCCGAAAATAGCCGCTGTCGGCGCTATCAAAATCGTACTCGGGATCGCTGCGTAGCTGCGCTTCGATGTCGGTCAGCGATTGACCAGCCATCTGCCAGGAGTACAGCGCCTGCAATGCCAGGCTGCGTGCCTTGCGCCGCATGGCGCTGCGCGACTGGCCGCCGGAACGCTTGGGTTTCGCGTCGTGATCAGCCACTTAGGCCTCCAGCTGCTTGATCACGCTGACCATTTCGATTGCCGAGAGGGCGGCTTCCGCGCCCTTGTTACCTGCCTTGGTACCGGAACGCTCGATGGCCTGCTCGATGCTGTCGACAGTCAGTACGCCGAATGCCACCGGAACACCGGTTTCCAGCGACACCGCGCCGACGCCCTTGACGCATTCGCCGGCGACGTATTCGAAGTGCGGGGTGCCACCACGGATGACTGCGCCCAGGGTGATGATGGCGTCGTATTGCTTGAGATCAGCAACCTTGCGCACCATCAGCGGAATTTCAAAGGCACCGGGAACGCGGACGATGGTGATGTCGGCTTCCTTGACCCCGTGGCGCTTGAGGGTGTCAACGGCGCCGTCGACCAGGCTTTCAACCACAAAGCTGTTGAAGCGGCCAACAACCAGGGCGTAGCGACCCTGTGCAGCGACGAAGTCGCCTTCGATGGTACGGATAGCAGTCATGTCAATCTCTCTTAAAGAACCGGCGGTGCGCCAGGCACCGCCGTGAATCCAATGCGTTTATTCGCAGGGCAGGTATTCTACTACTTCCAGGTCGAAACCGGATATGGCATTGAAACGCATCGGCATCGATAGCAGGCGCATCTTGCGCACGCCCAGGTCGCGCAGGATCTGCGAACCGGCCCCTACGGTATTGTAGGTGGTGGGGCGGCGCACTGCCGGCTCATCGCCACTCAGCTGCTGTACGTGATGCAGCAGCTCGTCGCCTTCCATCTGGTTGCCCAGCAGCAGGACCACGCCATTGCCCTGCTCGGCCAGCCTGGCCATGGCTGCGCGCAGGCTCCAGCGGCCCGGCTGCTTGACCATGAACAGGTCGCGCAGCGGGTCCATGTTGTGTACCCGCACGAGGGTCGGCTCCTCCGGCTCGATCTCGCCGAGGGTCAACGCCAGGTGCACGGCGCCTTCCAGGCTGTCCTTGTAGGTCACCAGATTGAAGGTGCCCAGTTCGGTATCCAGCGGCTGCTCGGATACCCGCTTCACGGTGCGCTCGTTGAGCAGACGGTAGTGAATCAGATCGGCAATGGTGCCGACCTTCAATCCATGCTCCTCGGCGAAGGCTTCCAGTTCGGGACGGCGTGCCATGCTGCCATCCTCGTTCATGATCTCGCAGATCACCCCGGACTCGCCGAAGCCACCCATGCGCGCCAGGTCGCAGGCCGCTTCGGTATGGCCGGCCCGCGCCAGCACGCCACCAGGCTGCGCCATCAGCGGGAAGATGTGACCGGGACTGACGATATCCTCGGCAACCGCATCGGGCGCGGCGGCCGCTTCCACGGTACGTGCCCGGTCGGCAGCGGAGATGCCGGTGGTAACACCTTCGGCAGCTTCAATGGACACGGTGAACTTGGTGCCGAACCCCGAGCTGTTGCGCTGCACCATCAGCGGCAATTTGAGCCGCTCACAGCGCTCCAGGCTCATGGGCATGCAGATCAGGCCGCGGCCATAACGGGCCATGAAGTTGATATCTTCAGCCTTGCAGGCTTCGGCGGCCATGATCAGGTCACCTTCGTTCTCGCGGTCCTCGTCATCCATCAGGATGACCATCTTGCCGGCGCGAATATCTTCAATCAGTTCTTCAATAGTGTTCAGTTTCATACGGCCCTCCCGGGCGCGTTGGTCAGGACTTCAGAAAGCCGTTTTCGGCAAGAAATGCCATGTTGATGCCACCCGTGGCACCGGATTCGGCAGCCTTGTCGCCCAGCAGCAGGCGCTCCAGATAGCGGGCGATCACATCTACTTCCAGGTTCACCGGGCGGCCGGGCTGATAATCGCCCATCACGGTTTCCTGCAAGGTGTGGGGGACAATATTCAGGTCGAAGGTTGCGCCGTCCACGCCGTTGACCGTGAGGCTGGTACCATCCACGGTGATCGAACCTTTCTCGGCAATATAGCGGGCCAGTGCGGCGGGTGCTTCGAGGCGAAAGCGCACCGAGCGCGCCTCTTCCTCACGGGACAGAACCTTGCCGACACCGTCGACATGGCCGCTGACCAGGTGCCCGCCCAGCCGGGTGCTGGCAGTCAATGCTTTTTCCAGATTCACCCGGCTGCCCACCTTCAGTTCGGTAAAGGCGCTGCGGCGCATGGTTTCCTGGCTGACATCAGCCCAGAACCCGTCGCCGGGCAATTCCACGACCGTCAGGCACACGCCATTCACGGCAATGCTGTCACCCAGCTTGACGTCAGCCAGATCCAGCTTGCCGGTTTTCACATAGGCCCGCACGTCACCGCTGCGCGGTTGCAGGCTGTGGATCTGTCCAACTGCTTCGATTATCCCGGTAAACATGATTGCCTCGGTTACAGATGCATTATCAGGGTGTGATCAACGAGGCAGTTCGCCCCGGGCCTGGCCGCGAGATCTCCTGCCGGGCCTATTCGCGGGCAAGCGCGCTCCCGCATGGTCACAGTCCCGGCGGCGGTCCCAATTATAAGCGGGGAAACACTCTACCGACAGCCTAAGTCGCCCGCCGCGCGGTAATCCGCCAGTCCCGGCCAATGGCCCGCATATCGGTGACCTCAATGTCCATGGCCTCGGCCATGCTGTCGAAGGGGAGCTCCAGCAAGGGCCTGGCGTTACTGCCGAGCAGACGGGGCGCCATATAGATGATCAGCTCATCCACCAGCCCGGCGCGCCAGAAGGCACCTGCCAACCCCGCACCGGACTCAACCAGCACCTCGTTACAGCCGCGACGGGCCAGCTCGCGCAGCAGCTGCGGCAAGTCCACCTGCTGGCTCTCCCCGGGCATGGCAAGCAACTGCGCCCCGCTCGCCTGGTATTCGGCTTCACGCTGCACAGTATCGCTGCAGACGACCAATACCGGGCCCGTTTCGCGGAACAGCCGGCGCGTCAGCGGCACCCGCAACCGGCCATCAATCAGCACCCGCAGCGGTTGCCGGGCCGCTACCGTCTGCGCCAGTTCCGGCTCCAGTCCCAGTTCGGCGGCACGCACGGTCAGCGCCGAGTCGTCGAGCAGGACGCTGTCCGCTCCGCTGATCACCGCGCCACTGCGCGCCCGCAGGCGCTGCACATCGGCTCGGGCCTGCGGGCCGGTAATCCACTGGCTTTCGCCGCTGGCCATGGCCGTACGGCCATCCATACTCATCGCCAGTTTCAGCCGTACCCAGGGCAGCCCCTGCTGCATGCGCTTGATGAAACCCGGGTTGAGCTGCTGCGCCTCGGCTTCCAGCAGCCCGCAAACCACTTCGATACCGGCATCGCGCAGACGTTGCAGTCCCCGACCGGCAACCTGCGGGTTGGGGTCTTGCATGGCGGCGACCACCCGACTGACGCCGGCAGCCACCAGCGCATCGGCGCAGGGCGGGGTCTTGCCGAAGTGGCTGCAGGGCTCCAGGGTGACATAGGCCGTGGCGCCGCGCGCCCGCTCCCCCGCCTGGGCCAGCGCATTGACTTCGGCATGGCCTTCGCCGGCACGCACATGCCAGCCTTCACCGACAATCTCGTCATCGTATGCCAGCACGCAACCCACCCGCGGATTCGGTTCGGTGGTATACAGCCCTTTGCCGGCCAACTGAATGGCGCGGGCCATCAGCCGGCGGTCAGCAGACAGCTCAGACATCGGGCTCGCCCGGCTCGCCGCGGGACAAGCGATCGATCTCCTCACGGAACTGATTGAGGTCCTGGAAGCGTCGATAGACGGACGCAAAGCGGATATAAGCCACTTCGTCCAGCTGTTTGAGCTCGGCCATGACCATCTCGCCCACTACCATCGCCTTGATTTCACGCTCGCCGGTGGCCCGCAACCGGTGCTTGATGCGACCCAGAGCCGCCTCGATCTGCTCGACACTCACCGGACGCTTTTCCAGTGCCCGCAGCAGGCCGGCCCGCAACTTGTCCTCATCGAAAGGCTGGCGGCGACCGTCCTGCTTGATGATACGCGGCAGCACCAGCTCGGCGGTTTCGAAGGTGGTGAAGCGTTCCTGACAAGCCAGGCACTCCCGCCGCCGACGCACCTGATCGCCTTCGGCTACCAGTCTGGAGTCGATCACCTTGGTATCGTTGGCACTACAGAACGGACAATGCATAGCAGGATTCCTATTGGGCAAGCGGCAGACATCTTACCCCGATGCCCGCCGAGGTTAAATGATCCTCTGCCTGGCCGCCTTCCCCGCCTCCCGGGACTAGCCTTGCGCGGTCTCGGCGATATAACTGTCCTGCAACTTGCGTTTGGCCACCTTGCCATTGTCATCCCTTGGCAGTTGCTCGACGAACCGCACCTCCCGCGGCGTCTTGTAGCCGGCCATGCGCTGGCGCACATGGGCGCGCACCGCCTCGGCATCCAGCTGTGGGTCGCTGCTGGCCACCACCGCCACCAGCGCCTCGCCGTATTCCGCGTCCGGCACGCCGAACACCGCGCAATCGACCACGCCGGGCATGCCGATCAGCACATGCTCGATCTCCGCCGGATAGATATTCACGCCACCGGAAATGACCATGTCCGAGGCCCGGTCGCAGACGAACAGATAGCCATCCTCATCCAGATAGCCGATATCACCCACGCTGACCAGATCATCCAGCCCGGCCCTGGCCCGCGCCTGGGGATTGTTGGCATAGGTGAAATCCGTCACCGCCGGCTGGCGCACATAGATCACCCCCGGCTCGCCGGTGGCACATTCACCGCCATCGGCACCGACGATGCGAATGCGCGTGTCGCCAATCGGTCGACCGACACTGCCGGGCTTGCGCCGGGCCGACTCCGGGTCCTGGATGGTGACCATGCCGGTTTCGCTGGAGGCATAGGTCTCATGAATCACTGGCCCCCACCAGTCGAGCATCGCCTGTTTCACCTCCGGCGCGCAGGGGGCACCGGTGGAGGCGACGAAGCGCACCGACGACAGGTCGTAGCGCGCCCGCACCTGTTCGGGCAGCCGCAACAGGCGCACGAACATGATCGGTACCAGGAACAGCGTGTCTATTCGATGTTGCTGGATCAGCTCCAGAGTCTGCTCGGCATCAAAGCGCGGCATCAGCACCAGCGTTTCAGCCTGTTGCAGGGCCTGCTGGGTAAAGGAGCCGGGGGCACTGTGGTACAGCGGCGCAGAAACCAGCGCACGTACGCCCGACCGAATACCCCAGGCGGCCTCGACCATCTCGCCCATGCGCTGGCGGGCCAGCTCAGCCTCGCCCGGCGCCGGCGGCAGGCGCTTGACGCCTTTGGGCCGGCCAGTGGTGCCGGAGGTATAGGCCATCTGCATGCGTGCCGTGCGCGGCGGGCCATCGTAGGCCACCTGCTCCGCCAGCCAGGACGGGTAGTCCCGCTCCCGCCCTTGCAGCGCGCCCGGCTCGGCACCCACCACCAGGACCACCACTTGCGGAGGAATGGCCTCACGCACCTGTTCCAGCAGGTCCGCCTCGATCAGCAACACCTTGGCGCCGGAGTCACGCAGGATGTACCCCACCTCGTCCGCCTTGAAATGCCAGTTGATCGGGCAGTAGTAGCAACCGGCGATCTGGCCGGCCTGGATGGCGTCGACAAAGGGCACGCTGTTGCGCAGCATCAGGGCAATCACATCACCCTCCTCGACACCCAGCCGGGCCAGACCGCCGGACAGTTGCCCGCCTCGCTGCTCGACCTGATCGGGACTCAGCCGGGAGCCGGCAAAAAACAGTTCTGCGGTCATTGTTATTCTCTCTTGTGCAATCGCTGAAACCGGGAACGAATGACTATAGACATAGGCCAGTTCATCGACAATGGCAGCCAACCTGCCCGGACTGTTGCCAAAAAAACCCTAACCAATGGCCATTCGTATCCTACCGCCACCACAGGCTACAATACCCGCTGCGAACCATCCGGATGCTCAGAATGCCGCTCGATCAGTTGCACCAGACCCTGCATCGAATCCTGCCCGACGCCCAACTGCAACCGACCGCCCTGCCCGGCCTGCCGGAGCTGCGGCTGTGGCTGCTGGACCCGGCCAACCTGGACCGCGCCTTCGCCAGCGAGGAAACCCGGCGCCTGCTCGAACAGCCGCCCTACTGGGGTTTCTGCTGGGGCAGCGGCCTGGCCCTGGCGCGCTGGGTGCTGGACCATCCCGAGCGCGTGCGCGGCAAGCGGGTAGTGGATTTCGGCAGCGGCTCGGGCATCGTCGCCCTGGCCTGCAGCGCGGCCGGTGCCCAGCTCAGCATCGCCTGCGATCTGGACCAGCCAGCGCGCCTGGCCGGGGCATTGAACGCCGAACTCAACGGCCTGCCGCTGACGCTGGCCGACGACTATTTCAACGTCACCGGCGAGCTGGACCTGATCTTCGCCGCCGATGTGCTGTACGACCACGACAACCATGGCTTCCTCGAACACTTTCGCCAGCGCGCAGCGGAAGTGCTGGTCGCCGATTCGCGGGTGCGCGACCTGCGACACCCCGGCTACCGCAAGCTGGCGACGCTGGCCGGACAAACCTGGCCGGATCTGGGCGAGCCCGTCGAGTTCCGCCAGGTCGCTCTGTACCAGGCCACGGCTTGATAATC